>JAFGFE010000033.1 GCA_016931225.1 Candidatus Zymogenaceae bacterium | reverse complement strand
GTATAGTGCTGACAATCCTCGTGTGCGTATCGGCTGCGGCCGGGGCGCAGGATGCCGAAGAGTGGTGTAAAAAGGGGGATGAGTATCGCAGCGCGGGTGAACGAGAAAAAGCGATCGAATGTTTCACCAGGGCCATAGAGCTGGACCCTGAAAACTCAGTATACTACAACAAACGGGGATCCTCCAATTATGTATCGGGTCACCATGAAGATGCGATCGCCGACTTCACCCGGGCCATCGAGCTGGACCCGGAAGAAAGCTCTTTTTATGAAATGCGGGGGGCGAGCTATCATGTGTTGGGTCGGTACGATGACGCCGTTCTTGATCTCACAAAGGCTATCGAGCTCACCATAGACAATGAGGCCTATTATTACTATCTTCGCGGCTCAATATACCATGATATGGGTGAGACGGAGAAGGCGATATCGGATTTGAAGACGGCATGTGACCTGGGCGAGAATGAGGCGTGCGAGGCCTTGCATTTTTTGGGATATTAGGGCATCAGAAAAGAGATGATTTATAAGGCCGGGACCCGCCCGGCCCTTTTTCGTTGTGTGGCCATTTTGGGGGTGGTAGAATATGGCCATGTGGAGATGAAATGCGTGAATATCTTGTTTCACATAATATACTATTGAACCACGGATTAGATAAAAATCGGCGGTTTTTTTTAGTGTTCGAGATCTTATCGATGTCGTATATCGTATACTGAAAAATCTGAAAACAGTACGAAGAAAAGGGCGATGTATCACACTACCTCATACTAACATACCGCCGAAATGATGACACAGAAGACACCCCGATATATCTTGTAATGTGTGAAGAAAGGACGCGACATGACCCAATCCAAAAACGCTCAAAACATGTTTCTTGAAGGATTCAACTGTGCTCAGTCGGTGTTTTCGACCTACGGCGAAGGTCGGGGCATCGATACGAATCTCGCCCGGAAGATCGCCGAACCCTTCGGCGGCGGCATGGCGCGTTTGGGCGAGGTGTGCGGCGCCGTCACCGGCGCCCTGATGGTCATCGGCCTGAAGCACGGCGTAACCGATGCGGCGGATGGGGCCGCGCGGGATCGATGCTACGAGCTGGTCAATCGGTTCGCCGCCCGGTTCAGGGAGAAACACGGGTCCATCATTTGCCGGGAACTCGTAGCATGTGATATCAGCGACAACGATGAGCGGCTGAAGGCGGCCGAGCGGGGCGTTTTTGGAGATTTGTGTCCCCGCCTGGTTGAAGACGCGGGCCTCATACTGGAGGAGATCTTACACGGTACAGGAGGGTGAGGAGGGATGGTTCGGTCGATCGTGTGAGAGAAAGATGGGGGAGGGAACGATAGAAACGGCCGAGACGGAATTCCGAATAAGAACACCGCTTGTGGCACATTTTTTAATAGACCTGTGATTTCAACACACAAAAAAAGTATATGAGAGCAGGGATGATCTGTGGATGCGACGATTTCAAAACACATCGCTTCGACTGAAAACGGCGCTCGATGATGGTGGGTGTGGCGTTGTGTCCCTACCGAAAAAAGGAGCATAAGGGAAGATGACCGAATCCCCGGAGAGACTGATCGGATATATCATCCAGGAGTACGTGACCAACAGGAAAAGAAACGAGGGGACGCACACCGACTGGGAGGCGCCTCTGATCGCCTTCGCCTCCGCATCCGATCCCGCTTTCGACCGGCTGCGATTCGCGGTAAGCATGACCCATACAACGCCGAAAAAGCTTTTCCCGGAATCCAAGACGGTGGTCGTCTATTTTCTTCCCTTTGTGCGGGAGATCGTCGAGAGCAACGATTCGGTGGGCGCAGCCTCCGAACAGTGGGCCCTGGCCTACGTGGAAACAAACAGGCTTATTATCGACATGAACAGACATCTCGTCGACGAGCTGAAGGAGTTCGGGATCGGGGCGCTTTCGCTTCCTCCCACCCATAACTTCGATCCAGAAACCCTCACCTCCGACTGGTCCCACAAGCATGCGGCGTTTATCGCGGGGCTGGGGACGTTCGGCCTGCACAAGATGATCATCACCGAAAAGGGCTCTGCGGGGAGGCTGGGGAGCCTTCTGATCGACGCGGAGATACCGCCCTCACCAAAGCCCTTCTTCGAGTACTGCCTGTATAAGTACAATAAGAGCTGCAGGAAGTGCGTCGCCAAGTGTACGTTCGGCGCCCTGAAGGAGGATTCCTTCGATCGATTTGCCTGCTACGATGTCCTGAAGGAGAACGACGAGCGATACGGTCATTTGGGACCCAGCGACGTGTGCGGCAAGTGCGTCACGATGGTGCCCTGTTCCTTCGAAAACCCAGTAAAGTAACCATCACCCAAACGCACAGAAAGAGAACACCGCCTTCGTCGTTGAACGACGAGGGCGGTGCGTCGTTGATGGAAACGGAAACGGCCGGGAAAACGGCCGCCGCTATTCAATAAGGGGTATTATCCCTTTGTGCTGCAGCAGGAACCGGGGATACAGTCCCCCCTCGGCGATTCCGCGCCGCAACAGCGGGTTTGCGAAGATGTTGTATCGCCTGAGGACGGAGACACCCGGGAGCTGGAGGCGGACATCAGCTTTTGAAAGGCCGTGCCGCCGCACTTCGAACATGTCGGTGTTTCCTCCCGGTTTCCCACAACCACCAGCATTTCCTGGATATGTTCACAGGTAAGGCAGCGATATTCATAAATCGGCATGTGTTTCTCCTGTGTTATCTCATTTCGGCAATCTCACCGGTCACCCGATCCCACACGGAGCGGATTTCCCGGGCGATCGATTCAGGGCCCGCCTCAATTACGGTCGTTTTCCGAGAGATGCTCTCAATGACCCTCTCGTCATACGGGATGCGGCCGATGACTTTTCCGCCCGCGTCTTCAGCGACACGCTCTATGGTGCGGCACAGCTCTTCGTTGATATCGCATTTATTGATGATGATCCGAGTGGGGATGCGAAAGTGGCCGCAGAGCTCCAGGATGCGTTCAAGATCCGACACGCCGCTGACCGTCGGCTCGGTGACCACCAGAGCCAGGTTCGACCCGGTGAGAGACGCGATGACCGGACAGCCGATGCCCGGCGGTCCGTCTATGAGGATCGTCTCCAAGTGATCGGTTTCGGCCATTTCATCGGCCGACTTCCTGACCTCGCTGACGAGCAGGCCGGAGTTGTCCTCGGCGATGCCCAGGCGGGCGTGAATCATCGGGATGTCTGTCCGGCCGTCACTGTGGGATGCTATTCGTGAGATATACAGCTCTCCTGCCTGGTGCGGCTTCATGGTGACGGCATTGACCGGACAAACGTGAAAACAGGCGGCGCACCCCTCGCAGAAGGATTCCACAACCCGGATGGGATCGGGAACGATCGCGTCGTAGCGGCAGGCGTCGAGGCATTCGCCGCAGCCTGTGCAGAGAGATTCGTCTATGGATGCCAGCTTGATACCGAAAAAGTCCCTGGATTCAATGACCTGGGGTTTGAGGATAAGGTGAAGGTTGGCGGCGTCGACGTCCGCATCGCACACGACGATATTTTCCGCAAGAATCGACAGGGCGGCGGTAACCGTTGTCTTGCCGGTACCCCCCTTGCCGCTGACCACGACGATGGTAAAGGGTCTGTTATCGCTTTTTTTCATGACGATTATACACCCGATTCGATAGCGGGTGATCCTGTACATAGGTTTGGTAAAATTCATCCTCATCGGTCACGATCCCCTCGTTCACCGCGTAGGTACGCATGAGATACTCGGAGAGGGCCGTCTTGAGGGCCGTGAGAGCCGTTATGGAGCAATGACGCTTATTTTCAGGAAGACCGCCCAGATAGGTCAAAACGTCATTTTCTGAGAGGGTGAGGGCCTCGAGCATATCCATCCCCTGTGCCAGCACCGTGACGGCGCTGCCGCAGGCAATGGCCCCGGCACATCCGAACACGCGAAATGATACGTTCTCGATGACACCGTCAGGCTCGCGGATCAGAAAGAACATCTCGACATAATCGCCGCATTCCGGATCGCCGCTTTTGGCATACGCATTATAGTCATCCAGCACGCCGATGTTTCTCGGGTGTTGAAAGTGATCGATGACGGTCGGTGAATAGGAAAGCTCGTCCGACTCAGCGCTCTTCCGATTGTAGATGTCTTTGAAGTTTCTCATGCTATCCCAATACGATATCCGAAACAATCCCCGGAAATTTTATCGTACGTGTGTTACCGTCCGGAACATCGCCGGAAGTGTACGAAGAGAGTTTTAAGCCTGTGCAGGAGAAAAACATCTCCCGTTTGATGATGACGGCCGCACCCGAATCCGTACATTGTGCTCATACGGCGGGTGTAGGCCCGCAGGCGACCCCGTCCCATGCGATGATTTTTATACTATGATGAGTGTTCTGTCTTTCTGTTCGGTTTATCCTATGCGGTTTTCAATTTTAATGCAATTGATTCGAAAAGGGATTGGAAAATATCTCGTATTTCCCGATTTTTGTCCAGTAACATCTCGCCCCGGGAGATCGTTTCGGCGATCTCCCTTCTCAGGGGAATGCGGGCGAGGATGTCTATATTTTCCCGTTCGAGGTAGTCATCCAGTTCGCTCGCGGTATCCATGGCCCGGTTTATCACGACGCCGAAGGGAATGCCCAGTGTACGGGTCATCTCCACCGCAAGGGTTAAATCGCTCAGTCCGAAGGGGGTGGGTTCGGTGACGAGAATGACATAGTCGGTATCCCTGACCGCCTCGATAACCGGGCAGGACGTGCCGGGGGAGGCGTCGATAAAAGCAAGGGAAATATCATGCGTTATATCTTCCTTCACCCGTGCCACAAGCGGTGTGGCCATGTGTTCTCCCACATTGAGGACTCCGCCCAGATATGTCGTACCGTCTGCGTGGCCCTGCCGGACCACGCCGATCGCCCGGGTCGTTTCAGAGATAGCGTCCTCGGGGCAGACGATGGAGCAGGTGCCGCAGCCGTGACAGAGTTCCTCGAAGATGACCACCTTTTTTTTCGCTGCAAGAAGGGCGTTGAAACTGCAGGCACGGGCGCAGTCCCCGCAGTGGGTGCATCGATCCTCGTCGACGACCGGAACCGGCACTCGGGCGTCGCTTTCAGACGTAATGTGGGGATTTAAAAAAAGGTGACCGTCCGGTTCTTCCACGTCGCAATCCACGTAGGCGACCCCATCCATCTCGCTTGCCGCCAGGACGGCCAGGTTGACGGCGACGGTGGTCTTGCCGGTGCCGCCCTTGCCGCTGGCTACGGTTATTTTCACTTCAATATCTCCTTGGTCCGGCTACATTGCTGAAATTATATTCTCCGAAGGCCCGCATGGGCCGCGGCAGTGGGGGAATCGAGCAGTTTTCCTTTCCCGGCGTTGAATGCTTCAACGGCCTCCCGAACTGTCTGGGCCTCCACGACGCACATGGATACCCCGGCGGAGTTGAGGGCGTCGTATGCCTTTGGACCGAAATTGCCGGAGATCACCGTCTGAACTCCCTCATCGATAATCGCCTGGGACGCCTGGACGCCGGCACCGCCCCCGGCCGACGCGGCACGATTTTCGATGGCGGTGAACGCCTCTGGTGAGGCGGTATCCAGGATGATGAACCAGGCGCATCGGCCGAACCGGGGATCGAGGGCAGCATCCAATGATCCCTTCTCTGCGGTTATGGCGATTTTCATGTCTGTCTCCTTATATATCGTCCCGATATGCGAAAAAACGCACATGCAGGATACCGTTTATGCCCGTATCAAGGGGACATTGCAGTCCGGACACGTTAAATTGTAGCAGGGTGTTCCTCGAACGTGGGTCTGCTTCTTTCCGCAATTCGGACAGACACACTCACCGGTTGGGCCGGCCCCGGGCTGATTTCCTCCGCCCATGCCCCGACCGCCGCCGGACCCCGGTCCCTGTCCCTGTCCTCGTCCACCGCCGGACCCCGGTCCCTGTCCTCCGCCTCTTCCTTGGCCGCTCCCTCTTGGAGTCATGATGTCACCTCTGGTATTTATTTGATGTTTGTATGGTACGTGAGATTCATATTTTGTATCTCGATCTCACATCACAGGTGAAAGCCGCCGGCTTACTGGCAGCTCTCATTGTGATCGTGGGCGCAGGGCACCACCCCCTCGATTTTGCCGTCAAGGAATGCGCGTACGACATCCTCGACCCTTCCGATGATGCCGGAGACCACATCGATATTCAAAGAGTGAAATAAGTCCACAGCCCGGGGTCCCATTCCACCGGCGATAATCACGTCGGCCCCCAATGACGAGATGAACCGGGGCATGACCCCGGGCTGGTGGTTTTCGTAATGAGGATTTTCGACAACTGAGACGTCGGTGATATTTTCTTTCTCAACCGTCACCATCACGTAATACGGACAGCGACCGAAGTGGGCGGAGAGCTCTGCATTCAAACCGCCGCCGTCATCGGCGGCGCATGCGATTTTTTTCATCGGTTTTAATCTCCTCCGAGGCCGTATCGTTTCGGATCGACCGCTTCCAGATTCTTTTCAATACGTTTTACGATCTTTTCAAATGCGGCAACGGTGCCGCCTGCGTCTTCCATTCCCATGAACGGAGTTCCGGCATCCCCGCCCTGCATGATTACGGGATCCATTGGAATGCAACCGAGAAAGGCCACTCCCATTTCGTGGGCAGCCGCCTCGCCGCCTCCGGGGATGAACATGTCGATGGTCTTGCCGCAGTGGGGACAGACCAGTCCGCTCATGTTTTCCACCACTCCCAGTACCGGTACACCGATTTTTTGGGAGAAGGCGATGGATTTTCGACTGTCCAGAAGCGCCACATCCTGGGGTGTGGTGACGATGATCGAGCCGTCGGCGTCACCGACGGATTGGGCCACAGACAGCGGCTCGTCCCCGGTTCCAGGGGGAAGATCCACGATAAGTATATCCAAATTTCCCCAGACCACCTCCCCAAGAAACTGTCGGATAACCCCGTGCTTCATCGGACCCCTCCAGATAACCGGAGTATCCGGGGAGTCGAGGATATACGCGACAGAGACGACCTTCAGCCGCTCCATGGGACGAACCGGAAGAATACCCTCCGGGGAGCTGTGAAGCCTGCTGTCCTCCAGTCCCAGAAGCTTCGGGATGTTGGGGCCGTGGATATCCGCGTCAAGAAGTCCCACCTCACATCCCTTCCGGGCGAGGGCTACCGCAAGATTGGCCGCCACCGTTGATTTTCCCACGCCGCCCTTGCCGCTCATCACCATGACCTTTTTTGATATGGCGTCCAGGCGTTGTTTCAACAATTCTTCGGCGTGTTTTTCCCGTGTCGCCGCATCACATTCCGATCCCTTGTCACAGGCGGAACAGGTCGAGTCCTGTCCGCACTCGGTACTTTTTTCTTTGTCTTCTTTCATGGTGTCGTTTCCCGCACGGATCCCTGTGGGCGATCACACGGATCACCCGGCTTTCGAGATCATGAGCGTACATGGCTTCTGTACATTCATCATTCCCGTGTGCACATGAGTATCGCGTGCGAATGATTTGTTACTTCTCGTTCTTCGTGGCGATGAGCTGGTCCAGGCGCTTTTGAATCGCCTCCATGTGGGTCTTCAGGCCCTCCATCTCCGTCTCGAGATACGTCTGTTCATCCTCGGGGGTATAGGGGGAAAAAGCCGGGGGATACGCCGGCGGTACTGCCCCGTATCCGTATCCACCCCATCCACCTCCGCCCCGGCCCCATGCCATGCCCCGGCCGCCGCCCATAGGCGCCCGACCACGACCCCAGGCCATGCCCCGGCCGAAACCGAAACCTGCCGGATTGGCGAATCCGGGAGTGTTATACCCGGCGCAGTATCCCATGCCCCGTCCGGTCATGGGTCCCATTCCCTGTGGTCCCGTTCTGTCTCCTCTCGGCATGATTCATATCCTCCTCTGTTGTTTTATCAATCTTGTGAATTATCGTCCTGTGTGAATCGCCCGAACCGCCCACCGCGATGGCGTCTTCCCCGTCCCGGTCTGTTGATCGGGATGATGCTGAGCGACTCGATGGTGCCGTTGATATACGCGCGGACGGCCTGGTCCGCGTCGGCGCCGATACGGGGAATCAACAGGATACCGGATTCGTAAAACATCCGGGATGTCATCCGGTCGATGCCGCAGCATATCAGGACGCCGACCCCCTCGTCCCTGAGCCAGTGGGCGAGCTTGAGGGGGTGGACCCCCACCACCATCACGTCTTCGGTCTCTTCCACGGAGCCGTCGCGAACAGTCACGAAGCGAAGGCGCTGGGCCGTGTCCAAGCGGGGCGCGATTCTCTCCCCGAACAGGGGGAGGGCGATCTTTTCAGTATTCTCACTCATGTGAGAAATATATTGCAATTGGCGTGCCAGAAGAAAGGACACGCGAAAAAAAAGAATAAGACCAATGATACCATATGGTTGGCCTCATCGCTCGGTGAACGGCGGTGGAGAAAGCAATAGTCCTGGTTGCAAAAATGAAACAATACTACGATCATTGGTATCATAGATGCAACCTCGTACCACAATCAAAGCAGGCCGAATTTCTTCATTTTTCGCCAAAGAGTGGTCTTGTGCATGCCCAGCTCCCGGGCTGTCTGAAGGCGGTTGCCGTCATATCTGGCAAGGGCGTCGATGATGATTTGCTTCTCCGCTTGGCTCCGAGTCGTTTTCAAATCCCCCGTCCCGATTTCGGACATCAGAGCCGGAGCGTTGCCGAACAGTTCGGTGGGCAGATGCTCCATTTCGATGATCTCCCCCCGGCAGAGCACAACGCCGTGCTCGATGATGTTTTCCAACTCCCGGACATTGCCGGGGAAATTATACCGCATCAGAAAAGAGAGCACGTCGTCGGAGACACCCACAATCGGTTTGCCCGTCCTTGCGGCGTGGCGGGCGACGAAATGATCGACAAGAAGCGGGATGTCTCCCCTGCGGTTTATAAGCTCCGGCAGGCGAATCCTGAGCACGTTGAGTCTAAAAAAGAGATCCTCTCGAAACAACCCCTCCCTGACCATCTGCGCAAGATCACGGTTGGTGGAGGCGATGATGCGCACATCGGCATCGACGCTCTTGACGGACCCCAGGGGTTCATAGCTCCTTTCCTGCAGGACCCGAAGGAGCTTCACCTGGGTGGGGAGGGGAAGCTCACCCACCTCGTCCAGCAGGATGGTGCCCGCTTTTGCCAGGGCGAATCGGCCCGGCTTGTCCTGGGTCGCGTTGGTGAAGGCACCCCGGACGTATCCGAACAGCTCCGATTCCAGGAGGCTTTCGGGAAGGGCGGCGCAATTGACGGCGACAAAGGGGCCCGACGACCGAGGGGAGAGGTTGTGGATGGCCCGGGCGAAGAGCTCCTTGCCGGTGCCGCTTTTCCCCTCTATCAGTACGGTGCTGTCGCTTTCGGAGATATCCGGCAGGATATCGAATATATCGAGAATCGCCTGATGCTTGCCGACGATGTCTTCGAAGGTATAGCGTGACGATATCTCTTTTCTCAGCTCCTCCATGGCCGACAGGTCCCGAAAGGTCTCCACGCCTCCCAGAACCGTCCCGTCCGCATCCCGCATGACGGCGGTGCTTATCGAGATGGGGACCTTGTCTCCACTGCTGTTGATGATGTCGATCTTCTGGTCTATGATCGCCTCGCCGGTTTCGATGGAGTGGCGAAGGGCGCAGCGGCTGGTGCAGATGCTGGCGGAAAAGACGTCGTGACAGCGCCGTCCCAGCGCCTCGCTCTTTTCAATACCCACGATGTTTTCAGCGGCGGTGTTGAAACTGGTGATTTTCCAGTCGGTGTCCACGGTGAAGACGCCGTCGGCGATGTTGTCCAGTATCAGGTCGACAAAGTGTTTATTGGTGTGAAGATGGGATATCGATGTTTTCTCCTTCATATATACAAGGGTATCACGAAAGGTGCATATATGCAACCTTAATTTGCAACCAGCACGCAATTGATGCCGCTACGCCGTCAATCTATAATTAATTCCTTGACAAATAGTCCTGATGTTGGATAATGAATGCGTTTTTGGAGGATGTGTCGCGTATATAGGCACAGGAATACAATATGGACAGGTTTCACGTTTTCATGAAAACAATTGGACGCTTCGGCACGCCCGTGCCGTTGATCTGAGGCGACCTGACGGGGCCCGGGCGGTCCCGACCAGCAGTCTCGCGTCCGCATCCACGCACAAGGTATCTCCCCATCCGGTAACGGCCGACGACACGCGGCCCGCCCTCCCGGAGAATGGAGATGCGGGAGGCGTGATGGGTCGTTTGTGCATGTCGGATAACACCGATCATCTCATCCATATTAAAATCGTCGAGCCCGGGGTTTCACCCCTGTCAATCGACACGGGTGCGATCATCCGCGGCTTGAGCCGCACGGGTGCGTCTGGTTCCGGGCGTCGTGTGACGGCCGCCGATGGTATATGGGACGATGTGAGGGTGTAGAGACATCCGCGGGTTTTTGTGAAGTCTCGGGGGAAGATTCCCTCGGATTTCCCGCGAATCTAATCGGATGAAAGGAGAGAACATGTCGAAAGTTACCGGTTTTTTCGCCACCCGCTGGGGGATTATCCTGGTGGGGGCGCTCATCGGTGTGCTGGCGGTGACGCTGCAGAAGCTGGGCAATCCCGGCAACATGGGCATCTGTATGGCCTGTTTCGAGAGGGATATTGCGGGCGCCTTGGGGATGCACCGGGCGGCCATCGTCCAGTATCTCAGGCCGGAGATACCGGCGTTTCTTTTGGGATCGTTCATCGCGGCGGTTGCGTTTCGGGAATTTCGGTTTCGCTCGGGCTCCGCACCGATCGTGCGCTTCTTTCTGGGGATGACCGCCATGATCGGCGCCCTGGTGTTCCTCGGGTGTCCCTGGCGGGCGATGCTGCGGCTCGCCGGCGGGGACTGGAACGCCATTGTCGGGATCGTCGGCCTCGTTGTGGGGGTGGGCGTGGGCGTGCTGTTCTTGAAGAAGGGGTTCAGCTTGGGACGGGCGCATCCCGAGCGCACCGGGTTTGGACTGATGATGCCCTTCATCATGCTGGTACTGTTGTTTCTGGCGGTGATCTACCCGAGCTACGGCGAGGGAGCCGCGCTCTTTCGAAGTGAATCCGGACCGGGCAGCATGGGCGCGCCGATATTGATCTCCATCGGGGTGGCTCTTTTGGTCGGATTTCTCGCCCAACGTACCCGGTTCTGCACCATGGGCGCCATACGGGACGTTATCCTGATGCGGGATTTCCACCTGCTGAGCGGAGTAATCGCCCTGGTGATTGCGGCCTTTGTGATGAACCTGATCTTCGGGCAGTTTCATCCCGGCTTCACCCTGGGCCTCAATGAAGCGGGCGAGGTGATCAATCAGCCCGCCGCCCACACGAATCAGCTCCTCAATTTCGGGGGCATGGTCCTGGCGGGTCTCTCCTTCGCACTGGCCGGAGGATGCCCTGGACGGCAGATCTTCCTCGCCGGCGAAGGCGACGGCGATGCGGGCGTGTTCGTGCTGGGTATGATCACCGGTGCGGCGATTGCGCACAACTTCCTCATGGTGGGAACTCAGCCCAACGCACCGTGGATCGTGGGCATCGGCCTGGTGTTCGTGCTGCTGGTCGGATTCGTATCTTTGGAAAGAGGGGAGGCGTAACATGACAAAGACAGTGGATGCCAGGGGGCTTTCCTGTCCCCAGCCGGTCATTATGACGAGAAAGGCCGTCAAAGATTTGGACGGAGGCGAGGTGACCGTGCTGGTGGATACCATGACCCAGGTACAAAACGTGAGTCGCTCGGCTAAAAAGCTAGGCTGGGACGTGAGCTATGAAGAGAAGGGAGATACCTTCGAGCTGGTCTTGAAGAAATAATGTTCATCATGCCCGTCGTCCGTTTTTCAAAAACGGGCGGCGGGTGACGTACACATAGGTGATATGCATACTATCGGTACTGTTTACATGGATAACGCCGCTACGTCGTGGCCGAAGCCGGACTCCGTCCTTGAGGAGATCGTTCGTTTCTACCGCGAGGTGGGGGCAAATCCGGGCCGCAGCGGGCACAGGCTCTCCGTTGAAGCGGAGCGGATACGCATGGAGACGAGGGAGTCTCTCGCCACCCTCCTGGGGGGTGGGGATCCTCTCTCGGTGGTGTTTACCGCCAACGTCACCGTCGCCATCTCCTTGATGTTGCTGGGGTACCTCAGGCCGAAAGACCGGGTGATCACCACCTCCATGGAGCACAATTCGGTCCTTCGGCCCCTAAGATTCCTGGAGGCGTCCCGGGACATACGCCTGACGATGGTGGAGGCGAAAGAGGACGGAAGCATCGACCCTGATGATTTCAAAAAAGCGCTCGTGGGCGATGAGCGCCTGGCGGTGGTCAACCACGCCTCAAACGTATGTGGGACGATCTTGCCGGTGGGTGAGCTGGGAAAGATGACATCCGAGCGTGGAATACCCCTGATGGTGGATGCCGCTCAGACCGCCGGGTGCTGTCCTTTGGATATGGAGAAGGACGCCATTGACATTCTCGCCTTCACCGGCCACAAGGGGCTTTTAGGCCCCACCGGGACCGGCGGGTTGATCTTCGGCCCCGGATTCGACCCCCGAAACGTCACGCCGCTGGCGTTCGGTGGCACCGGCAGCCGGTCGGAAAAAGAGGAACAGCCCGAGTTCATGCCGGATCGCTTCGAGAGCGGAACCGCCGATATCGGCGGCATCGCTGGGCTGGGAGCGGGGGTAAGATGGTTAGCCGAACGGGGTGTGGGGATTGTGAGGGAGCATGAGAAGATCATGACGCGGCTGCTGCTCGACGGATTGGGAAATATAGGCGGGGTGAAGGTATTCGGACCGGCCGACGAAAATCGGCAAACCGCAACCGTCTCCTTTGTGGTGGCGGGGATGAGCGTGTCGGACGTGGGGATGCGGCTGTCCGACGAGTATGACGTCATGAGTCGTGTGGGGCTTCACTGTGCACCGAGGGCGCATCGCACCCTGGGGACGTTCCCGGAGGGGACCGTCAGGTTCAGTATGGGGCCGTTCACCACCGGCGAAAATGTCAACGCCGCCGTGGAGGCCGTCGCCGATATTATACGGGGGGGATAGACGGTTTCCGTGTTGCCCCGTCGCCCGTGTCGGTATACAATGAGTTCATATAAAAGCATTGTCCGTCACCATGTGTTTTGAGGGAATATGAGTACGTACGCCGTGATTATCACCCACAGCACCAGCCACGCCATCCGGGCGGAGAAGATACTCTTGGCTGCGGGACTTTCGGCGAAGATGATCCCGGTGCCGAGGCACATCTCTTCCGACTGCGGTACGGCTGTGCGTATCCCGGCAAAACAGGCGGAGGAATCGAAGCGCCTAATGGACGAAATAGGGGCCCCCTACGATCGTGTTGAGTTGTTATAGGTGAGAAAGGAACTATTCCGATGACGGAAGAGATTCGTCTGACGAGACTGGCCAAGGCCGCCGGTTGAGCCGCAAAGGCGGCTCCCGACGCCCTGGCGCAGGTCATGCGTCATATCAAAGACAGTTTTCCCAAAGAGTCCTTCCCTGATCTCTTGGTGGGGATGGACGCGCTGGACGACGCCGCGGTCTGGAGAATATCCGAGGACCTTGCGATCATCCTGACCCTCGACTTCTTCACCCCGGTGGTGGATGATCCCTACCAGTACGGCGCCATCGCCGCCGCCAATGCGTTGTCTGACGTATACGCCATGGGCGGGGACGTGAGGCTGGCCCTCAATATCTGCGGATTTCCCCCGTCGCTTCCCGTGGAGGTCACGGCGGAAATACTCCGCGGCGGGGCCGACACGGTGATCCGGGCGGGGGGGGTCATCGCCGGGGGACACACGGTGGACGACGACGAGCCGAAATACGGACTGGTGGTGATGGGTACCATCCACCCGAACCGCGTGCTCACCAACGCCGGCGCTAGGCCCGGTGACGTGTTGTTTCTCACCAAGCCGTTAGGTGTGGGCATCATCACCACGGTATTGAAGGCCGGGGAGGCTCATCCTTCCCACGTGAAGGCCGCCATAGACGCCATGCTTACGCTGAATAAGGACGCGGCGGACGTCTTTCGGGAGGGGGACATCAACGGCCTGACCGATGTGACCGGGTACGCCCTGTTGGGCCACGGCATGGAGATGGCCGAAAACAGCGGCGTTCGGCTGCGATTCTTCGCAGATACGATCCCCTTCCTCCCCGGGGCGGAGGAATATGCGGACATGTGGCTCTTCCCCGGAGGCACCTGCAACAACGAGCGCACCTTTCAGGACCGGATTACCTTCGACGACGACATCCCCGATGAGAAACGGCAGCTCCTTTACACGCCGGAGACGTCCGGGGGGCTTCTGGCGGCGGTTCCTTCGGGACAAACCGAGAAGATACTCGCCCTCGCCCGGGGGCGGGGGGTCGATATGTGGGAGGTGGGGGAGGTTGTTTCCGGCTCCGGCATCGAGGTTGTGAAAAACCGCTGAATCTTCTCGATTTTTCATTCTTCCTACGGCATATGAAATCAGCGGCGGCCGTTTTAAAACGATCGCCGCGTCCTTCGGGTCACCCGTTTTTTATTTCCATCCCGAAACAGGAGACCCCGGAGGATTTAGATGATATATATAATATATATCTGTTTCCAACTCCTCTTTTTCGTCCTGATCGGGGACGAGATGTCTTTTTTTCAGCTCTCATTCAAAAAAGAAAAGCGTGAGATTCCTCACAGCCACACCGACAGCGATATCGGACAATAGAATAAAAATTATTATTATTTTTGTCGGAATCATACACGGGAGGATGCTATGAAAAATACGTATATGCTTCGGATGGCGGTAAGGGGAGGAATGTTGGTCCTCGGCGTTGTGATCGTGTGCGCCCTGGCCCCGGCGGCGTTCGCCGCGGACATCTCCGGTCACTGGTTCAGCAACATCGGAAACGAATACGATATCGTCCAAATCGGCGACGGTTTCGAGTGGGTCGTCCCGGCGACGGGAGAGATCGGCGTGGGGAAAATCAGCGGGAACAGTGCCAATGCCGTGTGGCCCTTCGGGGCGGCCACCGGGAACATCGTCACGGATCCCTCGGGATGGGCGATCGAGATCGTCTGGTCCAACGGAGTGCTTTTTACCAGGGGCGGCACACCGGGTACGCCTCCAGGGACCCCGGCGCCAGGCGGTGGCGGCGGCGGGGATCTCAACTTCAGCTTCGGTCCGAATCCGGCCAGGGTGGGGGGCGAGCTGTGGATCGACCTCACCCAGAATGTGGGGGGACAGATTCAGGTCTTTTTGAATAACATGAATCTTCCCATTATCAACACCAAGGGTGCATCGTACGTGATTTGCGAGATCCCGCCCGGGGCTACCGGCGGAGTACTGGAGATCGAGTATCAGGGAAGGCGCATCCAGTCCAACCAGCCAAACAACTTTCTTGACATCGCTCCGGTGGATGTCGGCGGAAACTGGGTCAACCACGCCCAGGGGTATGACTATTCCCTCACCCAGAATGGTATCACGCACACGGTAAAATGGACCAATCCGGGGGGAATTTTCATTATCGGTACCGATACCGGGAACGCAGACGTCTACGACGGCGATAAGATAAACGTGCACTGGGGCGCCAAGCCCCCCAGCATGAACCTGAACGACGTGGGAACCATCACCGATGTAACCCCGGAGGGAAGGGCGCTTCGTATCCAGTGGAACAGCGGAGATGTGTGGGAGCGGCCGTAAGGCGATACAATGGAATGAAAAGGACTTTTGGGCCCCGGGGCGATCCGGGGCCTTTTTTTCTCGAGAAAAACACTATCCAAAAAAACAATGCGTGTGAGCGCACTCACAGAACAAAACGGCGATTGTTGGTATAAATAAACCATGCGATACTACAGATACGTAAAAGAAGGTTTTATATCGGGAGTCATGCAATGAAAACGAAAAAAAGAAAAATGGTGCGGATAGGCCTGATGACGCTGTGTACGGCGTTGATGGCGTGTGTGGCTGCAGGCGCCCTTGCGGCTCCGAATGTCTCCGGCCGCTGGATCGGCAGCAACGGTCATGTGTACAACATCATGCAGCTCGGAAATGTATTTACCTGGAACATGCCGGATACCGGCCAGACGGGGGTGGGGGATATCGACGATACCTCCATCAGCGCCGTGTGGCCCTTCGGCTATGCCGAGGGGACCATTACCATGAACTCCTCGGGCTACGCCACCGAGATCGCCTGGAATAACGGTGTGGTCTTCACCCGAGAGGGATCGGGCGGCGGTGGCGGCGGCGGAGGAGGCGGTGGTGGAGGCGGCGGCGCCCCTGAGCCGGCCCCCTCCTGGGAGTGGGACGCCATCGGGAATTCCGCCCGTGAGATTTACGCCGGCGGAAACGAATTGTTCGGCGTCCACGCGTCCTCGGGGGACATCTATCGCTACGACGGCACTCCAAACAGCTGGACCCGGATAGGCACCCCCGGCCGGACCTTCGCCGTGGATGACAACGGGGTGATCTACGGACTCTCGCCGGACGGCAGCGGCGTGTGGTGGTTCAGCGGCCATCCCAATGAGTGGACCCAGATCGGCGGCCCGGCGGCGGAGCTCTACGCCGGGGGCGACCGGATGTTCGCCACCAACCCGGATACCGGAGACATCTACCAGTACAACGGGAGAGTGTACGACTGGACCCGAGTGGGCGGCCCCGGACGGACCTTCGTCGTTGACGGCAACGGGGTGCTCTACGGCATCTCGCCCGACGGCAGCGGAGTCTACCGATACAACGGCACGCCCAACGACTGGACCCGCATCGGCGGCCCGGCGACGGACCTCTATGCCGGCGGGAGCTCCCTGTACGGTATACAACCGAGCACCGGGGATATCTACCGCTACAACGGAAGCCCCATGGACTGGACCCGGGTGGGCTCATCCGGCAGTGATTTCGCCGTTGACGGATTCGGGGCCCTCTACGGCCTCTCCCCCACCGGGGTATTTCGCTATGACGGCACTCCGGAGAACTGGACCCAGATCGGCGGACCGGGAACGATGATCGAGGCGGGACGGAACTCCCTCTACGGCGTCACCGGAGACGGCGGCGTGTGGTACTACGCTCCGTAATCGACTCTGCTCAAGAACGTGCAATCCGCGCCCCGGTCTGAGACGGCCGGGGCGCGGCATATTTGCAGTGCATATTGACAATAATCAAGAACTCACATAGAATATGTATATATAAAATTGATAGGAAGATGACGATTCCGGGCAACCCATTCGTTTTTTTGTAGGTTGTATTTGTCGGCACATGGGAGAAATCGCTGTGGTACGAGATACCCTCTGAAACTTTTTGAGGGTGAGAGCGGTTGTATACTATATCCTGTTTCCGGAGTGAAGACACGACCCGTTTGGACGTATTGTCGAAAATGATTTCATCCCGTACGTATTGAAATTTCATACTCCCCTGAGATAATCCACTTCACACACAGTACGACAAATATCTTTCTCAGGCTTATGTTTCCTATTTGCGGCACAATTACGCGACGAACGGTGAAAACAGGGCATATCTGCGGCATCGGCAACAACATTTTATTATGGGAGGTATGATATGTTACAGCGGATGGCACACAGGGACAACTATGATATTGAGGTGGATCTGGCAAAAAATCGTATCTATTTCTATCCGAAAGGGACCTGGAACAAGATTTCGGATGTTCCCGATTACATCGATGATTTGAAAGCATGTGCAAAGAAGCTGCGGCCGGGTTTTGATATTATTTCCGATGGGACCCACTTCGCCGCACCGACTCAGGAGATTTCGGGTCTTATTCTCGAGGGAACCACACTGATGCGGGAAATGGGTCAGAAGAGGGCGGCCATTATCGTCACCACTTCAATCCTTAAAATAATTCTCGAAAAACACAAAGGTGAAATGGAACAGGAGAAGATGGAAACCAGATACTTTGATAATATGACTAAAGCGGAAGAGTGGCTTGACGAGAGATAATTGGTTTTCACCTTGATTTCGGCGTGCGGCATTGACCATCAATTCGGCCTTTTTCGTGATACCCCGTCCTTTGCGTGATATGCCCGATTTGAAGAGCGTATTGCAAATAGGTTCTTCGGCACGGACGGGAGCGTCGTCTCCATCCCATAGTGTTAGGGTGTGATGATCCGAAAGCGGTGTCCGATCTTTCTTGATGCCGTCACTTCTCGAAATATGTTCTTATAAAAAATTCATTGCCCGGAGTGTATGCTTTGGGCTTTTTCTCATACGGGAAAACCGACGGTATGTATCAAGACAATTCATGGTGCCTTCTTCGTATCTTCTCTTTTGTGGATAGTTTTCTCATACAGGGAATCACACGTGCAGCAACTACATTCCGCGGATATCTCCGTTTGTGGGGTGAAAAGAGCGGCGACATCGCAGAAAAATCTTCATTCCTGCGTGCCGCCGTGATATAAAAAAGCATCATACTCATCATTGCGGATTCGATGCGGTTTTAATAAATCCTTCATTTGGACTCATATCATGATACATTCCAGCAATGCGTTGACATTCCAGCGAATCCTGACCGGCATCGTCGGCGGGATCATCATCGGCTTCACACTCGTATTTCTCGAGATATCATTCGCCGCCCTGATATTTTCCGGAGACCTTTCCCCATATCTAGCTCAGGGAATCGGATATGTGCTGTTCGGGACGTGCGCCGTGTGCCTCGTCATCGCATTGATATCCTCCCGACCCGGAATAATCGCCATATCCCAGGACGTCCCCGCCGCCATATTTTCCGTCGTGGGTGTCGCTGTTGTGGCCGCGATCCCTCACGATCCGGAATCGGCGTTTCATACGCTCGTCGCGGTGATTATCATGACATCGCTGGTATCGGGCGTCGCCTTCATGGCGATGGGTCGATTCAGGCTGGGGCGTCTCGTCAGGTATATCCCGTTTCCGGTGGTGGGCGGCTTTCTGGCGGGGACCGGATGGCTTTTGGCCAGCGGCGCCATGGGGGTGATGCTGGGTGAATCCCTGACCTTTGCGATCGTACCGGGGCTGTTTCGACCCGATATCCTCCTGATGTGGCTGCCGGGGACGATTTTCGCCTTTGTGGTTCTCATTTCCCTTCGCAGAATCGATCACTCGCTCCTGGTTCCGGGACTGATCGTGGGAGGCGTTGCGGTCTTTTATGCGGCCCTGGCGCTGACCGGCACGTCCATAGAGGAGGCGAGGTCCCTGAGACTCCTGTTGGGATCAATGCCCGGAGAGGGACTGTGGAAGCTTCCGACGGCCTCGTTCTTCAGGGATGTACACTGGCAGGTGGTGCTTTCTCAGGCGGGGAGCATCGTGGCGGTTCTTTTGGTCAGTGTGATATCCCTCCTCTTCAATACAACGGGGCTCGAGCTGATCCTGAAAAAGGACGTCGACCTGAACCGGGAGCTGACCGCCGCGGGTCTCGCCAATGTGGTTGCGGGCCTCGGCGGGGGTGTGGTCGGATATCAGACGCTGAGCCTCTCCACCCTGGGCAGCCGCCTGGGACCGCCGACCCGCATCCTGGGAATAACGGCGGCCCTGATGTGCGTCGTGATGATGCTGTTTGGGGCGTCGGTGCTCTCATATTTTCCCCTGCCGATACTCGGCGGCCTCCTGATGTACCTGGGGCTTTTGTTTCTCACCGAATGGGTGTATGACGCGTGGTTTCGCCTTTCGAAGACCGACTACCTCCTTGTCATTCTGATCCTGGTGGCGATCGCGCATTTTGGATTTCTCAAGGGTGTGTTCGCGGGTTTGGTTGTGGCGGCGCTTCTGTTTGTGGTCAATTACAGCAAGGTGGAGGTCGCCAAGCACAAGCTCGACGGCGATTCGTGCCGCAGCCCGGTGGATCGCTCCACGATTCACCAGCGATGCCTCGATGAGAATGTATGGATGCTCTTTATACTAAAGCTCCAGGGCTTTATATTTTTCGGAACCGCCGATTCGCTCTTGAATCAGGTAAGCGCGCGGGTCGACGATCAATCACAAGAGACGCCGAGGTTTGTCATCCTCGATTTTCGCCATGTCAGCGGGTTTGACGCGTCGGCCGTCAACAGTATCATGAAGATGAAACAGCTCGCAGAGAAGAG
Source organism: Candidatus Zymogenaceae bacterium (assembly GCA_016931225.1). Lineage (NCBI taxonomy): Bacteria > Deltaproteobacteria > Candidatus Zymogeniales > Candidatus Zymogenaceae > Candidatus Zymogenaceae bacterium. Next base: position 14,329 of record JAFGFE010000033.1, on the reverse strand, counting down.
CGGCTTCATGCTCGTTTTCACCAACCTCACGGACTGGATGCGGGATCAGCTGGCCATCGGCGGTGTCGTGGATGAAACGGGGGATGTCGTCAGGGTATTTTCGGAGTTCGACTATGCCCTTGAGTGGTGCGAGAACGAAATCATCGCCATGTGCCTTGGCGATGACGGTACGGAAGTCTCCGATATCGATGTATTCCTCTCCCGCCTGGATATCGATGAAATGGATATCGGCGTGTTTCTGGGCTATCTTGAGCGGGTGACGTGCCGAGCGAACGATATGGTCATCACTCAAGGCGCCGTCGCCGATGAGCTCTATTTCATCGAGTCCGGGAGCCTGACGGTGACGTTGGAGACTGAGGAGGGACGATCGGTGCGCCTGAGGACGGTCAAGTCCGGCAACGTGGTGGGGGAGATGGGGATGTATCTGGGGCTTTCGGGCGATGCCTATCGGTCGGCGTCGGTGACGGCGAATGAAACAAGCGTCCTGTATCGACTGACGCGGGAATCGCTCGGTCGCATGGAGCGGAAAAGTCCGGATCTGGCCGCGGCCCTGCATCGATTTATCATCACTCTGCTATCCACACGGTTGGCGCAGACGAACCGGATGGTGGAGACGCTGATGAAGTAAAACGCGAAAAAAAGCCGCGGGGATGTTTCGTCCCCGCGGCCTGTGTCGACTGATGTAATCAATCGGGAGGGCATTACCCTCCAATCTGCGCTCTGAGGGATTCCGCGGCGCTGCATGCGGCGTCGATTTCCAGCCCGCAGGCCGTATCATAATCGGCGAGGGCCTCGTCATTCATACCCAGCTTTTTGTAAACCTCGGCGCGGCCGTAGTAGGCGTATCCCAGCTCTGGGTCAAGCTCGATTGACTTGTTAAACGCCTCCAGGGCCTCGTCTGTTTTCCCCTCAAGAGAAAGATTTACACCCAATCTCTGCCAATCGATGGCTGTCTCGGGCGCAGGGGCTTCCTCGACTTCCACGGGGGCGGGCTCTTCAGCAGCTGGTGCGGTTTCCTCGGTAACCGCCTCATCGGCCGGTGCCGGTTCTTCGCCGCCGCATCCCATGATGAAAAGGGGTACTGCAATGAACAGACACAGAACGAAAGAGAGAACAACTCGCTTCATCTTTTTCTCCTATCAAAAACCATTCTCCAAACGTGGAAATATCCGCTGACGAAATGCCAGAGGATGGTAGAATGATATCATGTAGAGCAAAAAAAGCAAACAAATTTCGTCGTGGTTAGCTCATTAAATTCGGGGGATGCCCGCAGTCGTCAAGACGGTTGATGATGTATCTTTTAAATAGAGGAAGCGAAGTTGAAAAATTGAGCATTGAGATAAGATTCATCTGTGAGCCGTGATGTTTGGAATATGATTGAGATCATATATTTACTTTTCTGCTTGCATGTTTGAAAAAAGGTGCTACAATATTTTTTTCATAATCGGGTGTAATCGTATTCCGATATACGCTCGATGTATCGATCCGCTATGGGTTTGAGAGAGCCGTCCGTTCATACCGGGCCGCATAGCCCGGAGGTTTTTATGGGTTGTGCGTTGGATTTGGCGCGGGATGCGTATAAATCCAATGAGGTGCCGGTGGGGGCGGTGGTCGTCCGGGACGACCGAATTATCGGTCGCGGGAAGAACGAGATGATCGCCCGTTCTGACCCCACGGCCCACGCGGAGATACTTGCACTGAGGGATGCCGCCGAGCGAATCGGGAATTATCGCCTGGAGGGCGCCGATTTGTACGTCACCATGGAACCCTGCGTCATGTGCGCGGGAGCGATACTCCATTCGCGAATACGGCGGCTGTTCTACGGAGCCCCCGACCCAAAGGCGGGGGCGGTTGATTCCCTCTTCAAGCTGCTCGGGGATATGAGGCTCAATCACCGGGTTGAGGTGACGGCCGGCATCGGTGAGGACGAGGCGAGAGAGATGATTACGCGTTTTTTCATCGAGAAAAGATAGATACGGGAGAGGTACCGAAGTGGTCATAACGGGGCCGACTCGAAATCGGTTTGGGGGGTAACACTCCCACGTGGGTTCGAATCCCACCCTCTCCGCCAGGATTCATCTATATCAGTACATATGCTGAATTATTACGAGGCGAGGGTGGTATCGGGAAAGAGAGAAGAAGAACAAACGGCAATCAGAGCGGAGAGGTGACCGAGAGGCCGAAGGTGCACGATTGGAAATCGTGTGTACGTTCATAGCGTACCGTGGGTTCGAATCCCACCCTCTCCGCCAGTGAAAAAAAGGAATGGCCCGCCCTTAGAGAGTGGGCCGTTTTTTTTAAGGCTTAAAAAATGGATTTTTTATTATACCGTTCGAGCCGATATTTTTTCAGTTTCATTAGAGGTGTGCCCGTTCGATTTCGCTTTGAGACAAGGCGGACGGAATGTGGGGGAGGGACGTCGACTTTTTCATGGAAGGGTTGACAGGACACACCATTTGAAGTAATAATAATATTCATACGGTGTTTATTGACGCCGAGCATTCGACCGATGTTTTAATCGGCTTCGGGCTCGGGAAAAAGCATCGAATTTCAATGCAATATGAAGGGGCATCCAGGATAGCTGGGTCCCGCGCAATAGATGTTCCTAAACCCCGTCAGGTCCGGAAGGAAGCAGCGGTAGGGAGCCGCTCTATGTGCCGCGGATCAACCTGGCTATCCTGGATGCCCGTTTCGTATGGGGGTGAGACGGCCCGGTCGGATTTACCAGGTGGCGCTCCACGCCCCGCTTTCCCCAGTGGAATAGATTATCAGCCAATATGTACCGGCTTCCGGGAGGGATATGGTGAGCCTCTCGGGCAGGATGTATTCCGTCAATACCGTTTCGCCGTCCGATGCCAAAAGCTGAATCCGAAAATCGGCGGAGGGGGTATCGCACACGAACAACACCTCGGTATTCGGGGATTTTGTCGTTATCTGCCAGGAACAAAATCCGCCCTGATCGTCCAGGTACCCGGATGCGGAATTCTCAAAGACATCGCATCGGGTTTCCGTCGACTCGACGACTTTGTCGAATATGTTGAACATCTTCTTTCCGGTCATGATCACGACCATCCAGAGAAGACCGTACAGCACTCCGATAATGACCAGGCACGACAGGCATCCAAAGATAACCCGCTTGTGATTTTTGGTAAGCGTGATTTTGTTACCGTTTTCTTCCATCGTTCTTCTCCATAAGATTATGTATTGCCCACCCGTAAGTGAGAGCACCGAGGAATTCCGGTCGACGGGATTGTCCGGTATCGAGAAGGCCGGTCGAGAAAAGATCGAGCGGGATGTGAGAGAGCCGTCGCTCCTCATGTTGTACTGTTTCGCTCTTGTTTTTGTCAAGACAAATACACAACATAACACCTTGGGGTGCCGTCTCACCGGATATGCGTGATTGTGTACATGACGGGGATGGTGTGATGATCTCCACTTCCACTGTATACCGGGGATGCGATATCTGAAACCATTCCGGTAGGGGTAAAATCCGGTTGTCTTTTCCGATAATCCACGTTATAATCGGAAATTCCAAAACGCCCGGACGGTCGGCGTTGGTGTGCCGTCCGACCGGTCTTGATGAAGCATCTTCTTCAGATCGCCGAAAATCGTGTACAACCAGAAAACGTCATCCGGATCATTTCATCCGGGGCATGTGTGAGACGTCGTGTCGTATCTTGTAATCGCAAGAAAATACCGCCCCCAGTCCTTTGAGGACGTGATCGGGCAGAACCACGTCACCAGGACTCTGTCCAATGCCATCACCTCGGGACGGATCGCCCATGCGTATCTGTTCACCGGTCCCCGGGGTGTCGGCAAGACGACGGTGGCGCGGATTCTCGCCAAGGCGCTCAACTGCGTCGAGGGGCCCACACCGACCCCCTGCAACCGCTGCCCTCAGTGTGTCGGCATTACCGAGGGGAGCGTCACCGATGTGTACGAGATCGACGGCGCCTCAAACACCGGCGTCGACGACATCCGCGACCTCCGGGAGCGGGTGCGCTACCTGCCCCAGGCCGGCCGCTATAATATATATATCATCGACGAAGTTCATATGCTCTCCACCAACGCCTTTAATGCGCTGTTGAAGATACTGGAAGAGCCGCCGGGACACGTTATTTTTATATTCGCCACTACGGAGCCGCACAAGATACCGATGACGGTGCTCTCCAGAACTCAGCGCTTTGATTACAAGCGAATCGCCGTCTCCGAGATCGTCCGGCATCTTCAGAACATCTCCGAAGCCGAGGGTATCGCCGTCACACCTGCGGCGCTCTTGATCATCGCCCGGGAGGCCCAGGGGAGCATGCGGGACGCCCAGAGCCTTCTCGATCAAATCATCGGATTTGCCGGAACGAACGTCACAGAACAGGACGCCCGGGAGGTCCTGGGGCTGTCCGACCGCGCCCTCATCTACCGGATGGCCGACGCCCTGACCCGGAGGGACACCACCGCCGCCCTGGATATACTGGCGGACGTGTACGGCCAGGGCTATGATATTGTTCATTACTATCGGGAGCTGGTGGAGGTGTTTCGTCATATACTGCTCGGGCGTGTTGTCGAAAATCCCCCGATGGGATCCTTTACCGACGAAGAGAAAAGCGAAATTCTCGAAATGGGGCGCCGGGTGGACGCGGAAATCCTGACCGTCATGTTTGATATACTCTTCAACGCCGAGCAGAGCATCACCCAGAGCACGGATCCCCTGATCGCACTGGAGCTCTCATTGATCAAGATAACCCGTGCCGGAGATATCCGCTCCATCACGGATATCATCTCAGAGATGCAATCGATGGACATCAAAGGGGCCGATGCCTCAATCACGGGCGGGGGTCCAGGACCCGGAGGGGAACGGAAAAAAAAAGACCTGAGTGACCCCCGGCCGAGTCCCCAGGAAGCTCCCACCGCCCGGCCGGAGCAGTATCCCGAGGATAAGCCGCGACCACGATCGGATCAGCCCGGGGATGCGGCGGGGTTCCTCTCTTTTCTGGAAAACAAGGACCCCAGGATGCACTCCATGATTACCCAGCAGGGGACGGTTCTTCTTGAGGGGGATCGGCTGGTGGTGCGAATGCCCCGAAAGAGCAGTTTTATTGATCTCGATGAACCTGAGCGTGCAGAGAAGCTTCGGGATGAGTTGAGCAGATATTTCAGGCGGCCGATGGACTTCACCATAGAGACGGTGGACGCGTCGGAATCGGGGGAATCGCCGATATCTGAGGAGGGGAGGGGAGAAACGACCGCCGGCGCCCCGGCGAAAGGTACTAATGACAACAGGCAGAAACTGATCGACAGCGACACAGCCAGGCATATATTTGAAGTGTTCGAAGATGTCGATGTAGAGGGATATACACCGGGAAAGAAATAGCAGACAGCCAGGAGGATGACATGGCAAAAGGGAGCGGAGGCATACAGGATTTGATGAAACAGGCCCAGCGGATGCAGCAGGAGATGATGCGCATCCAACAAGAGCTGGCCATGAAAACAGTAGAGGCGTCCTCCGGCGGCGGCATGGTGACGGTGGTGATCAACGGGCGCCAGGAGCTGATGAGCATCTCCATCGAGCCGAGTGTGGTTGATCCCGATGATGTGGAGATGCTTCAGGACTTGATCATGGCGGCCGTAAACGAGGGGCTGGCGAAGTCCCAGGATATGGTCAAGGATGAGATGGCCAAGGTGACCGGCGGACTGTCGATCCCCGGCCTGTCTATATAACATGTCCCGGGATGATGAACCTATCAGGAGGCTCACTCGCGAGCTGACCCGGCTCCCCGGCATCGGGGAGAAATCCGCCCAACGCTTGGCGTATGCCGTTGTGGGGATGTCCGCCCGGGACGCCAGGTCCATCGCCTCGGCCATCATTGAGGTCAAAGAAAAAATAACCTCATGTTCCGTCTGTTTTGATTTTTCCCCCACCGATCCGTGCCGTATCTGCACGGATGCGAAGCGAGATGCATCGGTAGTGTGCGTGGTTGAGGATCCCCGGGATCTCAGGGCCCTGGAAAAAGCGGGTTCGTATCGGGGGCTCTACCACGTTCTTCACGGGGTGATCTCTCCCATGAGCGGTACAGGACCGGGAGAGCTTCGGATACAGGAGCTGGTTGCCAGGGTGAAGGAACACAACGTGAAGGAGATCATCATCGCGACCAATCCAACCAAAGAGGGCGAGGTGACCGCTCACTACATCCAGGACGCGCTCTCCGGGATTTCGATATCCATCAGCCGCATCGCCCAGGGAATCCCCGCCGGGGGAGACCTGGAATACTTCGATCCCGCAACGTTGCAGGCGGCGTTGAATAATCGAAGGGAAATGTGAGCGGTTTCCATACAAAATAGAAATAAAAGTTTACTATATTTTTCGTAATAATCTTGACAAAATCGAAGAAAAATGGGAGGATTTAAAACTATTTCATAATTCCATGATTCCCCGTAATATTCTTTCTTGCAGTTACGGTATGACAGGAGGTCCTGTGATTGAGATTATCTTTCACGGCCGGGGAGGTCAAGGAGCGGTAACATCCGCGGAGATGGTGGCCTATGCGGCCATATCTGAAGATAGGTATGCCCAGGCGTTCCCGAATTTCGGTCCCGAGCGTCGGGGCGCGCCGGTCATGGCGTTTGCCAGGGTTGATGACAAACCCATTCGTCTTCGATCGAAGATATACGAGCCGAACTTCGCGGTGGTTCTGGACCCGAGTCTGCTTGAGATTATCAATCCTGAGAACGGTATGAACGGCGATGGATTGGTGATCATCAACACCAACAAGACCGTGTCTGAGATACGAAAGCAGTACGGCTATAAGTCTCGTCTTGCGGTTGTCGACGCATCGGCCATTGCCAAGGAGGTGCTCGGCCTCCCGATCACCAACACAACCATGCTCGGATCCCTGGTGGTCACATCAAATGTGGTGAAGGAGGAATCGATGCTGGAGCCGCTTAAACATCGGTTCGGCAGGATCGCCGAAAAGAACATAAGCGCCTTCAAAAAGGCCATTTCTGAGACGAAGATGGAGGTATGACGTTTTGGCTAAACCGATGGAAGAATATACCTGGAGGGATTTGACTGTCGGGAACGTCGTAGACGAGCCTGGCAACTCAATCAGCTATAAGACCGGAGATTGGAAATCCCAGCAGCCCGTTTTTGACGAGAGCAAGTGCATCCGATGCGCCGTCTGTTGGAATTTCTGTCCGGACATGGCCATTTACCAGAAGAAAGACGGATACTTCTCGGCCGATCTTGAATACTGCAAGGGGTGCGGTATCTGTGCCCAGCAGTGTCCGAGCGGTTGTATTTCCATGCAGGAGGAAGTATCATAAATGAGTAATCGAATCGGCATGGAAGTTTCCCTTATGGTGAGCGAGGCAGTGAAACAGGCCAAGGTGGACGTCATCGCCGCATATCCCATTACGCCCCAGACTCACATAGTCGAGCACCTCTCTGAATTGGTGGCCGACGGTGAGCTGGATGCGGAATATATCTGTGTGGAAAGCGAGCATTCCGCCATGAGTGCCTGCTGTGGCAGTTCCGCCGTCGGTGCGCGGACCTATACCGCCACCGCGTCCCAGGGATTGCAGCTTATGAGCGAAGTCCTGTACGCTGCGGCGCCCATGCGCCTCCCAATTGTGCTGACTGTGGCGAACCGGACGCTTTCGGCGCCGCTTACCATCTGGAATGATCACAGTGACATCATGGCCAATCGTGACTGCGGCTGGATCATGGTATTTGTGGAGGACGGACAGGAGGACTACGATCAGACGATTTGTGCCTTTCGTATCGCCGAGGATCGGCGGGTGCTGCTGCCGGTGATCGTCAACATGGACGGATTCATCCTGAGTCACGTCATCGAGCCGTACGTGCCGGTCGGCCAGGAGGAGGTGGATGGCTTTCTTCCCCCCTATGATCCGCTGTATACCATGCACCCGGACAATCCGGTAACCATGGGCGCCTTCGCCATGCCGGAACTCTTCACTGAGACGAAGAAGGCCCATGAAGTGGCCCTCCACGAATCGTATAACGTCATCTGCGAAATATGGGAGGAATGGGGAAAACTGACCGGACGCACATATACCCCGGTGGAGGAATATCGTACCGACGATGCGGATACCGTCTTCGTGACAATGGGGAGCTTTTCCGGCGTTGTCATGGAGACCGTAGATGAGATGCGGGAAAACGGGATTAATGTCGGTCTGGTTAAGATTCGTCTGTTTCGGCCCTTCCCGGTAGACGACGTGATTTCCACCCTGAGAAAATTCAAGAATGTACTCGTAATAGATCGCACTCTGTCCCTCGGTTCCATAGGAGGTCCGCTGGCGGTCGAAATCAAATCGGTCATGTACAATGCTGATGCAAAGCCGAACATCTTTGATTTCATCGCAGGCCTTTCCGGTCGGGATGTACCGCCTGACCAGATTGCCGGAATATACCACACCGCCATGGACGCGTTAAAAATGGGCCGGTGGGAAAATTATTATATGGTTGGATTAAGAGAATGATGGACACATACACAGACACTCGCGTGGACACACATACGGATACACGTACAGATACATACTCGGTTTTCGCACCCAACCTGATGAACCAGGTGGAGAATTTCGCCCAGGGACATCGGGCGTGCCAGGGGTGTGCAGAAGCCCTGGCCGTCCGTCACGTACTGAAGGCCCTGGGTGACGATATCGTTATAGGAAACGCCACCGGCTGCATGGAGATCGTTTCATCCCCCCTGCCATTGACTGCATGGCGGGTGCCGTGGATTCACGTTGCCTTCGAGAACGCAGCCGCCGTCGCCTCAGGGATGGCGGCGGGATTAAAGGTGCTCAGGAGGAAGGGGCGTATCCCGGATAAACGCGTCATCTCCATAGGCATGGCCGGAGACGGGGGAACCAGCGATATCGGGCTGCAGGCCCTTTCCGGCGCCCTTGAGAGACAGCACGAGGATTTCATCTATGTCTGTTTCGACAACGAAGCATACATGAACACGGGAATCCAGCGCTCCAGTTCCACCCCATTCGGCGCCACAACCACCACCTCTCCCTCTGGGAAAAAGTCCCAGGGACAGAGCACCTGGAAAAAGGATATGCCGAAAATCGCCGCGGCCCATAATATCCCGTATGTGGCCACCGCCTGTTCGAGCTATCCATTCGATCTCCAGGAGAAGATCAGAAAGGCCGTCGATTCCGGGGGACCTGCATATATCCATTGTCTTTCCGTGTGTCCCACGGGATGGCGCATTCCCTCGCACCTCTCAATCAAGTACGGGAAGCTGGCGGTGCAGACGGGGATATTTCCCCTGTATGAAGTGGAAGACGGCGTCTACAGAATGAAAAAAAAGAATGCAAAACGACGCCCCGTCACCGAATATTTCAAGGGCCAGGGGCGATTTCGCCACCTGACTGAGGACGATATTCAGTCCATCCAAGAACGGGTGGATGCTGAATACGAAAAGCTATTAAAACTCACCGAAATGTAAGCGCAGAGGATCGTATTGTATGTCATACAACCCCGCGTTTGTTGAGAATGTCATTAATTCCTTCGGCTCGGAGAAATCCCGGATCATCCAGATGCTCCAAGACATTCAATCCGAGTATCGCTATATTCCCAGGGAGGCGGTCGCACAGTTATCAGAAACCCTGGATATCCCCGAGCCGCAGATATACCATATCGCAACGTTTTATAAGGCGTTCAGCTTGGAGCCCCGGGGCAGGCATGAAATCAAGGTGTGTCTCGGCACCGCATGCCATATAAAGGGGGGTAAACGCATCGCCGAGGGCTTTGAACGCTCACTGAACGTCAAAGCGGGCAAGACCACATCAGATAAAATGTTCACCCTGGAGACGGTCAACTGTCTGGGAGCCTGTGCACTGGCGCCGCTGGTACAGGTGGATGAAGACAATCACGGAAAAATGACCATGGAAAAGATCGAAAGGGTTATCAATGCATATATAAATAATAAATAATAGAAGGTCGCATTAATGAGAATTGAATCAGCGGCGAAGTTAGAATCCTATCGCACATCGCTGGTGGAATCCCAGGATCCGGATCGACAAAAAATTCTGGTCTGCGGTGGCACCGGCTGTCTTTCAAACGGCAGCATGGAGGTCGCCCATGTCTTCGAAGAAGAGCTGAAAGCCCAGAATTTGAAGGCGAATGTTGATGTAAAAATGACCGGATGCCACGGTTTCTGCGAGCGAGGACCTCTCGTGGTTTTTCTTCCCCAGGGTGTATTCTATGAAAGGGTGGGACCCAAGCAGGTACCGGATATTGTGAAATCCACCCTTGTCGAGGGCGGGGTCTTCAAAAAAAATCTCTATAAGGATCCGAACACGAAAAAGGAGATTCTCTCAGAAGAGAATATCCCTTTTTACAAGGGTCAATTGCGCTGGGTGCTCCGGAACAACGGAAAAATAGACCCCACAAACATCGATGAGTACATCGCCGTGGGCGGCTACGGCGCCCTTGCGAGGGCGCTGTCGGATATGACGCCGTCCGAAGTCGTCGAAGAGGTGGAAAAGGCCGATCTCCGGGGACGAGGGGGCGGAGGCTTTCCTGCCGGCCGCAAGTGGCGCACGGTCATTGATGCTGAAGGCGAACGCAAGTTCATTATCTGCAACGGTGACGAGGGCGATCCCGGGGCGTTCATGGACCGCTCGATCATGGAGGGCGACCCCCACAGCGTCATCGAGGGGATGATCATCGGCGCATACGCCATCGGTACGGATACCGGGTATATTTACGTCCGTATGGAATATCCTTTAGCGTTGAAGAACCTGAAAAAGGCCCTGGATGACGCCCGGGAGATGGGATTTCTTGGGAAGAACGTCCTGGGTACAGACTTTTCCTTCGATATCGAGATCGTTCGCGGTGGCGGGGCGTTTGTCTGCGGCGAATCATCGGCCCTGATGGCCTCCATCATGGGAAAGGTGGGCGAGCCCAGGGCCAAGTATGTCCGCTCAGCCGAGAAGGGATTGTGGGACCTACCGACCAACCTCAACAACGTGGAGACCTGGGCGAATGTCCCCCTCATTATCGGCAGGGGGGCGGACTGGTTCACCTCGGTGGGAACCGATACCAGCAAGGGCACCAAGGTGTTCTCCCTGGTGGGGAGCGTCAAAAATGTGGGTCTTGTGGAGGTCCCCATGGGATACACGCTGCGCCAGATCATCTATGATATCGGCGGCGGTATCCTCAATGACCGTGCCTTCAAGGCGGTCCAGACCGGCGGTCCCTCCGGCGGCTGTATTCCCGAAAAGTACCTGGATACGAAGGTGGACTTCGACGAGCTGACGAAGCTCGGCTCCATGATGGGTTCCGGCGGTATGATCGTCATGGACGACCAAACCTGCATGGTTGATATCGCGAAGTATTTCATCAACTTCCTGGTGGATGAGTCGTGCGGCAAGTGCGTTCCCTGCCGGGAGGGACTGCGGCAGATGCTCATCATCCTCGAACGCATCACCTCAGGTGAGGGAAAGGACGGCGACATCGAGCTTTTGGAAGATTTGGGAGGCGCCATGACCTGGGGATCGCTCTGCGCACTTGGCGGCAGTGCCGCCAACCCGGTGATCTCCACAATCAAATATTTTCGGGATGAATACGAGGCCCACATTAAAGAGAAGCGGTGTCCCGCAGGCGTGTGTCCGGACCTGATAGAGTTCTCCATCGACAAGGATGCCTGTATCGGCTGTACCCGATGCGCCAAGGTGTGTCCCGTATCGGCCATAGCCGGGGAAAACAAGAAGCCCCATACAATTGATAAATCGATATGTATCCGCTGTCGGGCATGTTACGAAGTCTGCCCCACGGACGCGGTTCGTATTACATAGAGGTAGGTATGGAACAGACCATTACCGTTACACTGAATGGGAAAGAGATTACCGCATCATTGGGAGACAGCATCCTGGATATCGCCAGACGGGCTCACGTGTATATCCCGACCCTGTGCCATAACGACGCGCTGGAGCCGTATGGCGCGTGCCGTATGTGTCTGGTGGAGATAGAACAGCGCGGACGCACACGGGTCGTCACTTCCTGCAATTACTATCCCGACGACGGTTTGATCATCAACACCGATACCGAGCGCGTTGTTTCCACCAGGAACGTCATTCTGGAGCTCCTCATGGCCCGGGCTTCGGGCAACCGGGAGATACAAAAACTTGCCGATCGTCTTGGTGTCAATGATACGAGATTCAAAAAAATCGGCGACGACTGTATTCTGTGCGGTATGTGCGTACGGGCATGTTCCGAGGTTGTGGGGGCGAACGCCATAGGGTTCCAAAATCGGGGGATCAGCCGTATGCCCACCACACCCTACATGGACCCGTCGGAAACATGCATCGGCTGCGGCTCCTGTGTCTATGTCTGTCCCACCGATTATCTCACCATGGAGGATAGGGACGGCATACGATACTTAAAAAACTGGAAGGTGGAATTGAAGTTGGTTGAGTGCAGAGAATGCGGTGAGTACTTCTGTACCGAGCGACTGGTTCAGTTCATGAAAGAGGAAAAAGGTCTTCCGAATGAGATTGCTGATGTGTGCGAATGTTGTCGTTGAAGTAAAAAAAATGTTGAAAAAAAATTTTTGTTCTGATATAGTCTCAGAATGAACCGAGGCTTATTGTTTTATTGGGGAGATGGTAGATGAGCTTCACGCAGCTGATACTTTATGATGACCAGTTCAAACAAATAAACGAAGTTCTTGAGAAGCTCTACACCGAGACAAACGCAAAAGTCCTTTTCCTCGTGGATCGGAACGGGCAGTTGATCGCCAGTACCGGGGAAACGGAGAATCTCGATACGACTTCCCTTGCCTCGCTGACCGCAGGAAATATTGCCGCCACAGGCAGCATGGCAAAGCTCCTGGGGGAAAAAGAGTTTACCATAATATTTCACGAGGGATATCGGGATAATATCTATATTTCAATAGTTGGACGCAGGGTTATCATGGTTGTGATTTTTGATGAGCGTTCATCTTTGGGTCTGGTGCGGCTGCGCGCCAAGAAGGCCGGAGAGGATCTCACAAAAATCTTTGATGATCTCATGAAGAAAGTTGAGTCTAAAACTGAAGAGGGCGTATCACCCTTTGCCGAGATCACTGACGAAGATATCGATAGGCTCTTTAGCGAATAGAGAGAACGGGTTCCATGTCTTTTATCAATTATCCTGCAAGAGAAATAAACTGTAAAATCGTCTACTATGGCCCCGGCCTCTGCGGTAAGACGACGAATCTTCAATACATATACAAGAAAACGAATCCCGACTCCAAGGGCAAGATGATTTCTCTGGCCACGGAGACGGAACGAACGCTTTTCTTCGATTTTCTCCCCCTCTCACTGGGAGAAATTCGCGGATTCACCACCAGATTTCATCTCTATACCGTTCCCGGGCAGGTTTTTTATGACGCCAGTCGGAAACTGATTCTCAAGGGTGTCGACGGTGTCGTATTTGTGGCGGATTCCCAGGTGGAGCGCATGGAAGCAAACCTGGAAAGCCTCGAAAATCTGAAGGTGAATCTGGAGGAACAGGGTTATAACCTTGATAAAATCCCGTATGTCGTCCAGTACAACAAGCGGGACCTGCCGAACGCGGCGCCCCTGGATGAAATGAAAAAACTTCTCAATCCCAATACCGTACCGGATTTTGAATCCGTGGCAACCGAAGGGACCGGTGTTTTCGAGACTCTTAAGGCGGTTGCCAGGCTTGTGTTGGTGGAGATCAAAAAAGGAGCCAGCGAATAGAAGAGGGGGCATAGGGGGGGAATAAGGAGATTCAAAGGCGGTTAAAAGGGGTGGGCTTCAGAAGGATGGAAAAAACGGGTGAGGTATGATGGGGAGGGGCATGGTGAGGCCATCGATATTTTAAAGAGAATGCCGGGCGCTTCTCCATCGCAAAGAAATCGAGAGAACAGTGGTAAGAGAAAATAGATCTCTCTTATCATTTTTTATTTGCAATAAAATGCTTTTATGGTATAAAGAATAATTACCTAATCCTCGGTAGCTCAGTTGGTAGAGCGGGTGGCTGTTAACCACCATGTCGCAGGTTCGAGTCCTGCCCGGGGAGCCAAAATTCAATCCGCTGATTTCAGCGGTGCTTAGTTAACGCAAGACCCCGTGGGTTCATCCCCTCGGGGTCTTGTCGTTTCTGCCGTACTCACGCCCACTTACGCCACTCTTCACATCCTTCCCGATTCTCCGTTTCGAAGCCCGCCGTCCGGGGTTCAGGTGCAACCCTGGGGGTTGCGGGCGCTCACCGAAAATGTCCTTTCCGAATTCTCCCGTTCTCCGTTTTTCGAGTCGCCTTGTTTAACAGCCCGGTTGCATCCGGGCACCCGCTTCG
>JAFGFE010000032.1 GCA_016931225.1 Candidatus Zymogenaceae bacterium | reverse complement strand
CGTCAGGGTTTCCCCCATTGCGCAAAATTCCTCACTGCTGCCTCCCGTAGGAGTCTGGACCGTGTTCCAGTTCCAGTGTGGCTGATCGTCCTCTCAGACCAGCTAACCATCGCGGCCTTGGTAGGCCATTACCCCACCAACAAGCTAATGGTCCGCGGGCCCATCCCTCGGCGACAGCGAAGCCACCTTTGACTTTACAATAGCAAAAGTAACGTGTTATGCGGTATTAGCACACCTTTCGGTATGTTATCCCCCACCGAGGGGTAGGTTACCCACGTGTTACTCACCCGTGCGCCACTGTACTCACCCACCGAAGCGGGCTTTCTCGTTCGACTTGCATGTGTTAAGCACGCCGCCAGCGTTCGTCCTGAGCCAGGATCAAACTCTCCAGTTAAACTGTTTCAGACATACGCATAAAGCGCCTGTCTGTTTTTGACGTGGTTGTTTCGGACGGGCATATTAAAAATATATGCCCCTATTATCGGTTGCCCGTTTACGTCACAAACGCGCACCGTGTGTCACCACACGTATTGCTTTCGGCTATTCAGTTCTCAAAGATCCAAAGGCGGTCACATCAGACCAAAGCACTCCCCCGTGGGGGACAATTTTTGATTATAGAGAAAGAACATGATGCTGTCAAGTAAAAAGTGAACTTTGTTGAAAAGTTCACTCTCTTTTTCCGCCGACCCACTCATTTGCCCCTCTTACATCCCCTTGTGTTAAGCGGAGTTTGAATGTATTACACCATAGGAAGAATGTCAAGAAAATAGTACGGGAAAAACATTTTTTCTCTCATACGGTCGAAAAAGGCCTTGACAAATGAATTGTCGTTGCATATACGAAGGTGAATGCAATACCATTCATTCCCCGTTCCGCACACGAAACAATTTCTTGTTGACACCGCTTGATGATTACCGTACAATCACTCCCATTATGAAAAAGACAAAAACACTCACACAGATTTTCGGTATTGTCCTGCTCGCATGCGTACTCATGACGGGCCAGGCGCTTTCCTTTGCGGACGAAAACGCGTTGGTGCTCCTGGAAGAGGGCGCGGCCCTCATCGATGCGGGAAACTATACCGATGCCATCGGTGTCTTCACCAAGGCCCTTTCCGCGGACTTCCCCCCGGAATATCAGCTCGAATCCAATTACGCCATTATATACATCGGCAGGGGCGAGGCGTACTTTCGTCTCGGCTTTTTGGACGACGCCCTGAATGACTTCGAATCCGCCCTGGAGCTGGATCCAACCAATCCCGAAGCCCTCAACGGCCGGGGAGTTATCAGGGAAAAGAACGGCGATAAAGAAGGGGCGCTGAAGGATTACACCCGGGCGCTGGATGCGGATATCACCGTTAACAGCATTTTCCTCAACCGGGCAACGCTGCTCCTTTCGATGGGTCGGTACGACGAGGCGGTGGAGGACATCTCCGAGTACATCCTTCTCGTACCCGACAATCCGGACGCCTACAATATCCGTGGTGAGATATACCTGGAGAAGGACCAGATTGAACTCGCCATGGCCGACTTCAATCGAGCGCTGTATATCGATCCATCGAACACCGAATCGCTGAAATACCTCGGCAGGGCGTATATCGAAAAGCTCGATTACGCTCGGGCCGAAAGCGAGCTGGATCGATCCATCACGCTCAATCCGGACGACGCGGAAGCGTATATACTTCGGGCCGAGGCCAGGGAGGGATTGGGCGATACATCAGGTGCAAAGTCCGACCGCGAGAAGGCGAAAACGATCAATCCGACCATCGGTGAATAGTGCATATGGGCTCGGTCTGAAACGAGATCCCTGTCTCGTGTGAAATTCCTTTATGCATTTATGCAATTCGACACGCACCGCCTTGTATGACGGCGCGTGTTTTTCATGCGGCTTCCGGAAATGTTCTCTTCCATGCCGCAGCGTGCGGACCACGCTCCGTTCGCGCACCCATTGAAAACCAGATATAAGGATTCACAGCATGACCGGATCGATGGTCCCCACGTGCATGAGCACCCAGCATCCGGATAATGTCACCCCGCCCTTTTTCGCCGAGAGCCTTGAGCTGGGGGGCGAAGACGAGGTGCAGGAGGCGTACTACGCCTTTTCCCATCTCGGATGCGAAGAGCAGATGTGGGATTGCGAGGGCAAGGAGGTGGATTCGTATGTCGTCAAAAAGCTCCTGACGAAATACGAGAGCTTTTTCCTCAAGCACCGGCTGGGAAAACAGAATTTTCTGACGCTCAGGGTTCCGAACCCGATGGTGGAGCGGGCCGAGGCGAAGATACTTCTGGAAACTCTGGAGAGCATTCCCCGCTCCTTCGACGCCGCACGGCTCTTTTACGGCAACGACGATGCACCCCCCATCTTCGAGGTGATCCTTCCCATGGCGTCGGCGGCGGCGGGCATCGATCGTATCTATCGCTACTATGCCGATTTCATCATCGGCCGCCAGACAAAATCGTTCAAGGCCGGTGACATTACCATCAAAGATTGGATCGGCGAATTCGGGCCTGCGACCATCAACGTCATCCCGCTGTTCGAAGACAGGGAGCATATGCTCACCGCCCACGAGATAACGGCGGAGTACCTCTCGGACAAGCGGGTATCGCATCAGCGGGTATTCCTGGCCCGGTCGGACCCGGCGATGAATTACGGTCTGCTGGGGGCGGTGCTGTTCAACAAGATCGCGCTGAAGCGCCTGTGGGATCTCTCCCGGGACAGCGGTGTCGACATCTACCCGATCATCGGCGTGGGATCGGCCCCCTTTCGAGGAAACCTCACCCCCCATACCGTGGGCAGGGTATTGTCCGAGTATCCCTCCGCCCGGACCTTCACCGTCCAGTCCTCGTTCAAATACGACCATCCGCCGGACGAGGTCCAGGCCGCCGTGGCCGCCATCCGGGCGCACACGCCGTCAATCCCGCCCCTGATCGATGAGGAACGGGGCCTTGAGATAATCGACCGCTATTCGAAGCGATACCGGGAGCAGATCGCCGCCCTGGCGCCGGTCATCAACGAGGTGGCTCGTTTTGTTCCCAATCGCCGCAAGAGAAAACTCCATATCGGCCTGTTCGGGTACGCCCGGGAAATGGAGGGAATCACCCTCCCCCGAGCGATCAAGTTCACCGCCGCCCTCTATTCCATCGGCCTTCCCCCGGAGCTGTTGGGGCTGGACGCCCTCACCGATGACGACATCGCCGCGGTGAAGACGTTTTACCGCTCCTTCACCCAGGACATCAGTGACGCCCTGCGGTATGCGAATCCCGATTCTTCTTTCGCTCCAAAGGGGATATTCGATGCGGCGGGACGCATCGCCCCGGGAGTAACGCCGGATGCGGACACCGCGGAGCTGACCTCCCGTATCGAGCGGGCCGTCATCGAGAGGAGGACCGAGACGGCGGCGGACCTGGTGCTCCAGGCCGCCCATCGGCGCGGATTTTTGGGATAGAATTTCTTACGGGATAACAGGGATCGGTCGGGGCGAAGGGGATGACCTCGCCGGGGACAGGATTCACACCACTCCTGCGATCGGATACGTCCCGTCCTCCCAGGCCGTCTCCAGCATGATCTTGACCTTTTTCATGTCCATCTCGCTGTGGGCGTGGACAGGGCTGAGGATGAAGCGCCCCCCCGGGGCGCAGAGCCGAACGATACGCCGGATCTCGTCTTTCACCTCGTCGGGGCGCGATCGCTCGGTGAGGAGGTAATCCACGCCGGCACCTCCCACGATGGTAAACCGGTCGCCGTGGGTCTTTTTCTCATACTCGATATCCACGTTCGACGTGTTCTCGAAGGCGTGCCCGCCGTCGAACCCCCACTTAATGAAGTGATCGAACAGCATCGTGTTGTCGCCGCAGGAGTGGATGAGAATCTTCCCGTCCCGGTCGTGGACGGCTTTTGTGATGCGGGAATACGGTGGGCCGAAGATCTCGTCGATGACCTTTGGGTTCATGATGGGCCCGGTCTTGAACGCCATGTCGTCCCCCTTCATGATCACCCGGATCCCGGCGTCCATCATGGCCGTAATCCCGGCCGTGACGTTTCTCTCCATGAAATCGATGAACTCCATGACAACGGGAGATCTTTTTCTGATGAAGCGGGCGAGGTTCTCAAACCCGAAGGAATGGATGATGGACTCAAACAGGCCGCCGGACATATCACCCATGATGCAAATGTCATCTCCGAATCTCGAGAGCGCCTTTTTAAAAAAGGTATAACACTGATGGGCCGCCTCATCGATATCATGGAAGTGGGGCCACGCCCGGTATGCCTCTTCCGTGGTGAATGCGGGCCCCCGGTACATGTATGTCACGTTGCTGTGACCGTCTTCGATGATGTCATAAAAGCTTCCTGTGGTCAGTGCGAAGGTGTTGGAATCCCACACCATGAACCGGGGCTCGAACAATCCCCATGCGGAATCAAAGCCCATGTCCCGGGCGACGCCGATCTTATCCAGCAATCCTCCCCACAGCATCGGATTGACCAGAACGTCCTTCAGCTTCATGCCCCAGTGTTCCAGTATGAATCGGGACACCGGATTGAGCAGGAGCACAGCGGGTGAAATCATCGGCGTCCCGGTCACCTGCTGGGCGGGCCACTCCTCCAGAAAGGGGCAGAACGTCTGTACCCGGTCCACCTTCCGCCCTTCGATGGCGGCGATAATGCGCTCGGTAGGATGCATGGAAGACTCCTCAATAACGGGGTGCGCGACTGCGTCTTATAGACAGGGCAAAAACAGGCTTCTAACGAGAGGTGAAATCGTTCGTTACACGTGAATCGGATACGTCCCGTCCTCCCACACCGTCTCCAGCATGATCTTGACTTTCTCCATGTCCATGTCGGGGTGGTCGTGCACCGGGCCGATGAGGAACCGACCTCCGGGGCCGCAGGTCCTGAGCAGATACCTGATCTCGTCGCGTACCTCGTCGGGGGTGGAGCGCTCGGTGAGGATGTAGTCTATTCCCACCCCCCCCACCATGGTGAACTGATCGCCGTGGGTCTTCTTTTCGTACTCGATATCGACGTTCGACGTGTTCTCATAGGCGTGGCCGCCGTCGAATCCCCATTTGATGAAGAGATCAAAGAGCTTCGTGTTGTCCCCACAGGAATGGATCATGATCTTCCCGCCCCGGTCGTGCACGTGTGTGCATAGGTTCGTGTAACAGCCGCCGAACAGCTCGTCCATGAGCTTCGGGTTGAGCATGGGACCGGTCTTGTAGGCCATGTCGTCCCCCTTGAGGATCACCTTGATTCCGGCGTCCATCACCGCCGTATGGGTCTTCATGATATACTCGGTGTTGTAGTCGACGAGCTTCTGGATATACGCCCGGTTCTTCTTCAGCCCCACCGCCAGTGCCTCGAACCCGATCATCTGCACCAGTATCTCGAAGGCGCCGCTGGCCACATCCGCTATGATGCAGATATCATCGCCGTACGTCTTGAGGGCCTTTTTGAAATAGGTGTACGCCCGATGGGCCAGCTCATCGATGTCCTGGTGATAGGGCCAGGCGTCGTACGCCTCGGGTGTGGAGACTGCGGGGCCTCGGTACATGAAATACATATTGCCGTGCCCGTCCTCGATCCAGTCATAAAACGCCCCCACCGTTTTTGCCAGGGACTTCGAGTCCCATATCATGAGGGTTCCCTCGTACGTGGACCAGGTCGAATCGAACCCCAGCTCCACGGCGCCCTTGATGCGGGTCAAAAGCGACGAATCCAAGAAGGGATCCACCAGCGTCTTTTTGAGTTTCGGCCCCCACTTGTCGAAGACAAAACTCATCAGGGGATTTTTAAACAGGAGTTTCGGGGGGATCAGCGGTTTCCCCAGGATCTGCTGTACCGGCCAGTCGTCCAGGCTGGCGCAAAACGTGGGGACTCGATCGGTTTCCCTGCCTTCTATCGCGGCGAAGATACGCTCGGTGGGGTTCATCATGGTCGTCGCTCCCTGTAAAAAGATGGTGAAATGCCTGCGTGTGCGTTCGGGACGTATCAATGAGGCCTGCGGCGCCGGACTCGGTCCGGCCCGATCACGCCCGAATCGGATAGGCGCCGTATTCCCACGCCGTTTCCAGCATGATTTTAACCTTCTCTATGTCCATGTCGGGATGGTCGTGCACCGGCCCCAATAAAAACCTGCCGCCGGGGGCGCACATCCTGAGGAGCCTTTTCGTCTCGTCAACCACCTCCTTGGGCTTCGACCGCTCGGTGAGAATGTAGTCCACGCCCACTCCTCCCACGATGGTAAATCGATCGCCGTGGGTCTTCTTCTCATACTCGATATCGACGTTGGACGTGTTCTCGTAGGAGTGACCGCCGTCGAATCCCCACTTTATGAAGAGATCAAACAGCTTCGTGTTGTCCCCGCAGGAGTGGAGCAGCACCCTGCCCCCCCGATCGTGAACGGCCTTCGTGATCCTGGTATATGATGGTCCAAACAACTCGTCGATGGTCTTTGGATTCATCATCGGCCCGGTTTTGAAGGCCATGTCGTCGCCGTTGAAGATGACCCGCACGCCTCCGTCCATCATGGCCATGTTCGTCTTCATGGTCAACTCTTCCAAAAAGTCGATAAATCTTCGGATGATGTCTGGATACTTTTTGATGAACACCGGGAGACCCGTGTATCCCAGGGACCAGAGCATGGTCTCATGAATGCCGAAAACGGTCTGCCCCAGGATGCAGATGTCATCCCCGTAGCGGTTGACCATCCGCTTGAAGAACTTGTACGTCTGGTGGGAGAGTTCATCGATATCCGGGAAATAGGGCCAGTTCTCGAAGTCCTCCGGGGTCTTGAAGGCGGGCTCCCGATACATGTACCAGGTATGGCCGTGCCCGTCGTCGACGATATCATAGAGCGACCCGGTCACCCGGGCGAAGGTTGTTGCATCCCAGAGCATGAAGGAGCGCTCGAACAGCCCCACCACCGAATCGAAGCCGAGGACCGTCGCCGCCTTGATGCTCTTTTCCCACATCACGTCGGCCACCGGATCGAGGAACAGGCGCTTGAGCCGTCTCCCCCATCGATTGTAGATGAACGCGGAGACCGGATTCAAAAGGAGGCTGCTCTTGGTTAAAAACGACGACCCCAGGATCTGGGCGACCGGATAGCTGTCGAGATAGTAGCTGAATGTCGGAACCCGATCCGGTTCCTTTCCTTCGATGGTCGATATAACACGTTCTGTGGGATTCATACGTTCTCCATTTCAGATATAACATCATGAGTGGTATAAATATAGCACATACAGTGTATATATTGACGTATTGTGGGATAGTTTTCTATATCAATCCTAATGGGGATTCAGTCGCTCATCGAGCCCTCTCATGAGAAACGGGCATATTACCGTCGCCGCCAGGGCGGAGAGCCCCCCCTGAAGAATGTTAAAGGGAAGCTCCGCCAGGGCCGGGGTGATATCACACGCATAAATGACATATTCGGCCGAGAAGTATCCGATGACCATCCATAATCCCGCTATCAGGAACACGCCGGCAAAAATTGCCATGGCCCGCACGATCCTCTCCGGATCGACCCTGAAAAGGCGCAGCAGCGCTCCGGCGATAAATCCCTCCAACCCCTTGATAACCAGGGTCCAGGGGGAGAAGTGGACATAGCCGCCGATGACATCCGCCAGCGCCGACCCCACACCGCCCGCCACCAGGCCGTATACCGGCCCCAAAAGGGCCGCGGCGATGAAAATGAGTGTGTCTCCCAGGTTGAAATATCCCTTTGTGATCGGTATGGGGATCCTGATGACCAAAGTCGCCACCGTCACCAGGGCGCTGAAAAGGGCCATCAGCGCCAGTGCTCGGACGGCGCCAAGACCCTCCCTTTTCTGTGTGTTTGAGACGGTATCCTGTTTCTCTTTCATGATAGGCCTTGGTTGCAGACAAAAAAAAATATCTGAATGCTCGATATGCCGGGATATCGGATACATATCAGGGACCGATACGATACGAAGGTACACTCACAATATTTATCGGAAATTGCAATGACGAGAATGTATCATCTGTATCCCCGATCCCGCTCAACAACCTGAATGGCGATGAGGCCGATATAGAGTTGCGTCAACTCGTTCAGGGTGATGACCTTCATCCGTTCTCTGATTTTTATGCCATGCTCGATCTGGTTCTTCAGGACACAGATGTCTGTCGGTCCGAAGTTCTCCAGCTCTTCGACCTTGTCCAGGATAACCTGCTGGTTGTTCTTGATGAAGGTCTTGAGTGTTCTCTCCCGCATCATCGGCATCACCCCTCTTGGCTTCCTTATACCATCTGGGCGAAACAAAATCAATGATAAACAAAGAGAGCCTGACGCGATGCGTTTCATATGCAATACCGCCGCTGCACGGACTGCCGGCTTACCTTCTGGCGTACGGGCGCATTTTCCCATCGAAAAACCCGCGATGTTCCAACTGTTTTGTGATACAATGTGGGCGTTCCCACGGCGACATGATACATCAAATGATACGTTATGGCGGTCGCGATATGCCGTATTTTTATACATGCGTGTCCGTAATGTGAATATTCCAGGTCTATTCTCCACATGAAAAAATACACACTGAAGCGAACCATAGAGGCGGCGAAGCCGGATTCCCTGTCCATCGATTATAGGACAGAACTGAACGACGAACAGTTCCGCGCCGCGACGTATGGTGACGGCCCGTCGCTGGTCATCGCCGGAGCCGGCAGCGGCAAAACCCGCACTCTCATCTATCGGGTTTCCTATCTCATCGAGAAGGGGGTGTTTCCCCCGTCGATACTGCTCCTCACCTTCACCCGGAAGGCGGCCCAGCAGATGCTCGCCCGGGCGGCGGTCCTCACCAGAAGCCGCCTGGACGCTCCGTCCGGCGGCGTGAGCGGCGGGACGTTTCACTCCTTCGCCGCGACGGTGCTCCGGGAGTTCTCCGAGCTGATCGGCTACTCCCCCTCGTTTTCGATCCTGGACCGGGCCGATTCCGACGACGTCATAAGCCTCATACGATCCCGCATGAACCTCGACACGAGAGAGCGGAGGTTCCCGAAGAAGAAGACCATCGGCGATATGTTCAGCATGTCGATCAACCGATCCATAAGCCTCAAGGACGTCGTCGAAGACCGATACTCCCAGTTCGCCCGGGAGATAGACGCCCTCTATGAGCTCTGGTCGGGCTACACTGAATACAAAAAGAAGCACATGCTGATGGACTACGACGATCTCTTGGTTTACCTGGTGAGGCTTCTTGAGGAGTCGGAGTCGACCCGCCGAACGTTATCAAGCAGGTATCGCTACATCCTGGTGGACGAATACCAGGACACCAACAGCCTTCAGGCGAAGGTCGTGAGTCTCCTTGCCGACAGTCACCGAAACATCATGGTGGTGGGGGACGACTCCCAGAGCATCTATTCCTTCCGGGGGGCGGATTTCCAGAACATCATGCGGTTTCCTGAGCTGTTCCCGGATAGCAGCGTCATTACTCTGGAGCAGAACTATCGCAGCACGCAGCCGATTCTGACCCTGGCCAACACCGTTATCGACCGGGCCGAGGAGAAATACACCAAGATCCTTTTCACGAAAAAGGGCGGCGGGACGCCGCCCGCCCTGGTGCCGCTGCCGGACGAGAGCGCGCAGTCGCGGTTTGTGGCGCAGCGGATACTGGATCTCAGGGAGGAGGGCGTGGAGCTGGATGACATCGCGGTGCTCTTTCGGGCCGGGTTCAACTCCTTCGATCTGGAAATCGAACTGAAAAACCGCAACATCCCCTTCATAAAATACGGCGGCTTCAAGTTCATGGAGACGGCCCACGTGAAAGACGTGATCGCCCACATCCGGGCTGCAACGAATCCGAACGACATTGTGAGCATCAACCGGATGCTCCTTTTGGTGGAGGGGGTGGGGCCGAAGGCCGCCCAGGAGATCGCCGCGGGCTTCGGTGGGGAGGCGTCCGTGTCACGAATGCTGGCCTCCTTTTCCGATGACAGGCGCTTCGGGGCGGGGCTGGCCCGGTTGGCCCGGGCGCTTTCCCTCGTCGAGCGGGAGCGTATCCACCCCGCCGAGGCGATAGAGCACATTATCGAATACATCGGCCCCGTTCTTACTAAGAAGTACGACGACCACCCCAAGAGGCTCCAGGACCTGGAACACCTGGCGGTTATCAGCCACAAGTACGGCACGATCGAGGAGTTCCTGACGGACATGGCCCTGGAGCCGCCGTCGGAGAGCATCTCCGACATCACCCCGGAAGACCCGGACCCTGAGCGGCTGATCCTCTCGACCGTTCACTCTGCAAAGGGTCTGGAGTGGCACAGCGTCTTCGTCATCTGGGCGGCGGAGGGATACTTCCCCACCACCTACTCGGCCGAATCGAGTGCGGAGCTGGAGGAGGAGCTACGGCTGATGTATGTGGCCGTCACCCGGGCGAAGGAGAACCTCACTATCACCTACCCGGTGAAAATCATAACCCACCGGGGGCCGACCTTCGCCCGGCCGTCTCGGTTCGTCAACGACATCGACACCGACATCCTGGAGCCCTGGGTGGTGGAAGAGGAATGGGACTGATCGGCTGATACCCGCCGATCCCGAGGAACAAGACCGAATACCGGAGCATCTCATGAAAAAGACCATATCGGCACACCTGCCGAAGCTGATCATAGTTCATGAAGACCCCATCGCCGTCGCCGCCCCGGCGCTGGCCTTGGGGATATTCTCAAAAGGCGATCTCCCCCCGCTGGCCTCGGCCATCGACAAAAAATTGGGGGGGCACATCAGTCGTATTATATCCGACGGCGATTTCACCGGAGGTGATGCGAGTATCGCCGTGATCTATCCCCCGAAAGATTCGGGGGTGAAGGCTGATCGGATCATCCTGGTGGGCCTGGGAAAACGGGAGAATCTGTCTCTCCGGGTCCTGAAGGCGAGGGCCGCCGCGGCGGCGAAACGGGCTCTGGGCCTCAAGGTGGCGGGACTCACCCTCCCCTTCGACCTAGGGACGGGGGCGGAACTCGATGCCGCCGAATACACCGACGCCGTCGTCCTGGGGGCGATGCTGGGGGCCTACCGTTTTAAGGAGTTCAAGGGGAAAAAGAAGAGCGACGACGAGGAAAACAAGGACAAACACATCGAAACCCTGACGCTGATCGGGAAAAAGGACGTCGAGATTTCAGCGCGTCGCGCCCGGGTCGTGGCCGATTGCGTGTATCTCGCCCGGGATCTCTCCAACTCCCCGGCAAATCACCTGACCCCCTCGTCCCTCGCCTCCCGGGCCCGGGACCTGGGAAAAAAGTTCGGGCTGATCGTCGATATCTACGCGAAGGCGGAGATAGAGAAGATGGGCATGGGGTCGTTTTTAAGCGTGTCAAGGGGAAGCCACGAACCCCCGGCCCTGATAGTCATGTCCTATCTCTCGAAGAAAAAGGGCATCAATTCCGTCGCCCTGGTGGGAAAGGGCATCACCTTCGACTCCGGGGGCATATCCCTGAAGCCGTCTTTGAACATGGACCAGATGAAAACGGATATGAGCGGGGGGTGTGCGGTGTTCGCCACGGTCCTGGCGGCGGCCCGGCTGGGGCTGGATACCGACGTGGTGGGCGTCATCCCGGCCACAGAGAACATGCCCGGCGGCGGCGCCACGAAGCCGGGAGACGTGGTAACTGCCATGGACGGCACCACCATCGAAGTCCTCAACACCGACGCCGAGGGACGGCTGGTTCTTGCCGACGGCATCTGTTTCGCCAAGAGGTACAAACCCGCCGTTATCATCGACCTCGCCACCCTGACCGGGGCTGCCGTTGTGGCCCTGGGTGGCAAAACGGCCCCGCTCTTTTCCACCGACGAGGGCCTGCTAGGGCGCCTTCAGGCGGCGTCGGAGGCGTCCGGAGAGCGGGTCTGGCCCATGCCGCTCTTCGAGTACTTCGAGCGGGACATCAAGAGCGACGTAGCGGATATTAAAAACATCGGTAAGGGGCGGGAGGCGGGAAGCATCATCGGCGCCACATTTCTGAAACACTTTGCCGGGAAGGAACAGTCCTGGGCCCACGTGGACATCGCCGGAACCGCCCGGGCCGATGGCGACTACGAATGGGTCAAAAAAGGCTCCACCGGATTCGGGGTGATGCTCCTGGTGAAATACCTGGAGCGGTTGGACGAGAATGGAAGATTATAAATGGGAACGAAGCAGTTGATACGACCTACCCCCTTAAACAAATGTAAACCCGGCTTTATGACGGCTTTTCGATAATTTCCAAGGACGTACTGATCGTTTTTGCTGGATCAATCGTGATTATTACAGACCAAATATATCGTTCAGATAGGCGATATCATCGGCCGATAACTCATCTGTATAACCTCCGATCTTTCCACGACGAACCTTGGGCGATTGATTTCTCGGACGCAGCCAGGGATGCTCGAACGATTCCGATTCTTCAACCTTCTTCATGTTTTCAAAGCGTGCATCCATGATAGCTTTTCCCAACGCATCGGGATCAATCTCGAAATCATAGTAGGTTAGTATCTTCCGTATGACCGTCTCCATGTCCTCGTGACAATCCTCATAAAAAACCGTGAGAAAATCGAATCTGTCACAAAGCGTCGCCCATATGTCACGAAACCGCATTAGGTTCCCGGCCCCGAAGTATTCATCACGAATAAAAGACGAGATATCTTCCTCGTAGTGAAAAAAATCCTTGAATCTCCCGGTAACTTGGTAGTACAGACTCACCATGACGTCACGCGGATCCCGTTCGAGATAAACCAGCTTTCTGACCTTTGAGTACTCCTTTAATCGACGCTTTATATCGAAATCATGCGGCGGCTTCGTTCCATCATTGAATTCGAAAGAGTCATGATGAAACCTTATACCTTTGTCGTGGTCAAGTTGCGTCATAATAAAGCGTATCCATGTCCTCCCGGACTTCGGATATGAGACAAAATGATGATCTGTTTTCGATTTTCTTCTCACAGCTCTATCCTTTTAAAAATCCTGGAGATACCAAGATGATCCGGCTGCATATCCCGCTTGACAGGCACTTCCTCGAATCCGTTATCGGCGAGGATTTCGTCTATTGTATCATCACTGTATGTCTTCTGGGTGGTCCTTATGGCGATGTAGTATCGTGCCAATGATACTATGTGCTGAAATGTATCTTTCCTGTAATTTTGCGGTAGATGATGATGTAGCCCGAGGTATAACACGATATCATATCGGTCTTCGATCAGGTCCTTCTGGGCTTGATAGAATGTCTCCCACCGGGATAAATCAGCGCTTCGGAATTCAGCGTCTGCCCATTGCGAACATATCGCATTGGCCACGGCGACACGATACGGATCCAGCTCGAATCCATGTACCTTCGCCGCTCCCTTTTTTAGAAATTCCCGGGCAACAATCCCCTCGGCAGCACCGAAATCTATAATACTCATCCCTTCGGCCCTTTCAATAAGGGGATACAGATCTTTCATCCTCGCTTCAAGGGGCCACTTCCCGTATATCCCCAGTTCGGGGGCGTATGCATAGTGCCGCCGTCCATCGTGACGAATGAGGCGAAGGAGGGACTGTGCATATTCAGCCCACCCATATCGGCCCCCATCTGTGATAACTTTCTGAGCGGATGCCGCTAAGCGACGACAGAATTGCTCGTCATTCATCAAGAGCGTGATCCCATCCGCGATGGAGGATGGAGTCGGATCGTCAATAACCAGGGCGGTCTCTTTATCACGTGCGAACGCTGTGGTCCCGTGGGGCGTGCAGATCACTGGCACTCCTGATGCCATGCCCTCGGCAACCATGTTGGCCCATCCGGCGTTTTTTTCAGTCATCACGACACAGTCTACAGAATGATAGAAACGCTGAAGCCCTTGCTCATCCAATATGCCGAGCAACTCCAGCCTTCCCTGATCTATATACTTTTTGTATCTAAGTGACAATTTAAAGGCGTCTATACCGAACATGCGGATGCGCACCCTTTCAGGAAGGTGGGCCAGGGATTCAATCAAGGGATCCGGATTTTTTTGGGCCAATCCACCAACCACCCAACATGTGGGAGTGAGTGGGTGGGTTTGATAGGCTACGGGACGAAACGCCTGAAGGTCCACCCCCCCGACCAGAAAATGAAACCGGTCCGCCTGAAAGCGGGTAAAAGAACCTATCGGCCAGTGCGTGTTGTTGAAGATGACAATATTGGGTGAAAAAGTTTCGTTTACCCGTTTGAATCGCTCCAATCTGCTCTGATCGTTCAATATGTGCTGTATCCGAACACCAAAATTTCCCCTGTTGAAAATGGAAAGTCTGTCAATGATCTCCTCGGAGAATCCCGCACCGGGCACCATCACCGCATCCCAGTGCATTCTTCTTGCTTGCTGAAAAGAAAATATTGGAAAGTCGCTTTTAATGCGTGGTTTCGGCTTCTCCGACATCACGACAAAACAGACCTCATGACCCCATTTTTTCAATACTCTCCCGGCCCGCTGGAAACGAAGCAATCCCCCTGTTGGGTACAGAGTCTCACAGATAATGAGAAGACGCATCCGCGGGGGCGATGGGATTTCGTGCGGATGGGTAACTTGCACCTTTCTGAGAACCGTGATCCCGCCGTTTTTCTCACATGTCACATATTTCTTTGTGGATACAATCACCTCGATCAGTGTGCGTGCGTCCTTATCGGTTTTCCTCCCCTCATGGACTGCAAGTATTCCACTTGGGACGATGAATGGTTCCCATTGGTTAAAGTCCCGTTTTAATTGATGATACGAATAATTTCCGCTTAAAAAAAGCAGGCCGATGGGTTTTCGCCAGAAAGGAGCGGCCTCATCGCTGGACAGTGCGGCTCGT
Organism: Candidatus Zymogenaceae bacterium; assembly: GCA_016931225.1. Lineage (NCBI taxonomy): Bacteria > Deltaproteobacteria > Candidatus Zymogeniales > Candidatus Zymogenaceae > Candidatus Zymogenaceae bacterium. Next base: position 396 of record JAFGFE010000032.1, on the reverse strand, counting down.
GAAATGCCGACTGGCATATTAAAAGACTCTCCCTGATTCCATGGATCGCGATCCAACCCGGAGTATTTCACTGGTTCAAAACAGAAAATTTCCGGAATGGTTTCATCCGTTCCGTGCCTGGAGACGATACCCCGGAATTCGGCCCCGATGTATCCACAGTCCGGACCGATCGTTACAACACAGCCGATCGAGACATTCCGGACGAGCTGTCTGAAAAGGTCCTTTTCCTTCGTGGAAAAACCAGTATTTCGTTTTTTAAACATGTTTCCGACCCGATGAGTATTGCGATCGTACGTATGAAATGTCTTTATATGCGGTAGTCACGAGTTGTGTTGACAGTTTGCCTTCCTGCAAGACGGTTCTACTATACTACGCTACGCTTTCCTCGGCTACCGT
>JAFGFE010000031.1 GCA_016931225.1 Candidatus Zymogenaceae bacterium | reverse complement strand
GTTTTTGGCTAATCCATCTTAACAGGAAGACCGTGACTCGTCTTCTATTTACTCGTCACCTGTCAACACTTTTAGTGACTAGGGCACATAATATAATAGTCCTCTATTTGCTTTTTCTTTCATTTGTCTGAAATTCCCTAATCTACAAAATAGTACAGATTTGGCTACGGTTGGTGTGCTGTTTGGGTATTAGCTATGTAGTCTTTTACATACAGGACACCATTTTGCCTGTGCCTTTTCTGGATTCCCCGACCACACAGAGGCAGTACGTGAGTATGGGGATAGCTCAACAGTACCTACATGCAGTACATCATTAACACTACCATCATCACCACAGGTATTAGGGAATGCACATTTTTCATTAACAGGAATATAATCTAAAATTTCCTTTACCCTATACTCATTACCGTTTTCCTGAACTTTAACAACCATGCCCACTTCAATAAACCCCTCAATTACATGAAACATCATTTTCCCCCTCGATATTAGTTATTACGCTACCGGATTCATCCCGGTAAAACACGTATTCACTGTGACACTTTAAACACGCCACCGAGCACCACCAGCCCAGCGGAATAGTGTGTGCCTGTATAGTTTCATCATACCCGCAGAATGGACAGGTAATATATGTAACAAAAGCCATGTTATGATTATGCAAGAATAAAACGCCCCTTGTCAAATCAGATATGCAACATAACGAAAAAAATTAAAAAGATTTTTTATCTACTGCAATCTCTTTTTGTTCATCCTATCCACCACACTATAATTTCCCTCACGACTGAAACGTGCATAGCGCCGTTCAGTGATTGCCACAGTAGAATGGCGTAGAAATATCTGCGAAAATTCCGAAATCAACATTCCATTTTTGAGCATAGTATGTGCAAAGGTATGCCGCAGGTCATGCATTACGAAATCATTCGGCGGACCAGTAGCTTTATGAATATAGACTTCATTTTTGCACGGAAAACATCACTCTTATATCCATTGTGAGATGTATGGAAATAAAAAAAGAAAAAAACCCGGCCTTTTGAGCCGGGTTTTCGTATTCTTGGTAGTCCCAACGGGGTTCGAACCCGTGTCTCTGGCGTGAGAGGCCAGTATCCTAAACCGCTAGACGATGGGACCGTGTGTATCGGAAAATAATAATATATCCACCATATTTTGTCAACAGGAATCTGCAGACAAGACGGGATGGAAAATAAAAGACGGCGCCTCCTGAGAGAAATATTGATGTGTGGTGTTTCAAAGTAACGGCAGGGAGGCGATACCCGCCTCAGTCCGTCCCGTTTTGGGCCGCAAACTTCCCCGCACGTTTCCACCGCCGGTGCACCCACCACCAGTCCCGGGGATTTTCCAGCACCACCCGCTCGATGAACTCGTTGACCAGTTTCAAATTTTTCGCCACAGCCTTGTCGTCATCGGGGGATCCCAACATGGGAATCGGCTCCTCGATCATGATCTCGTGCTTCATCCATCCGTGCCGCTCCATGTAGAGGGGAATGACCTGCGCCCCGGTCTCCATGGCCATCTGCACCGGGCGGCTTGCCGTGGGCACCACAACGCCGAAGAACTCCACGCCGGCGGCCGTGGACCGGGTATCCTGGTCCATCGCCACAATCAGCACGCCCTTGTTCATAAGGGTGTCGAGCGATTTTTGTGACGCCTCCTTCCTGGGTTTGACATATATCGGGTTCACGTCAAAACGGACAAAAAGCTTCCTCATGTATTCCTTCAGGGCCGGATTGGACGATTCCTTGAACACGAAGGAAACCGGATAGCCGCGGCGCGTCAGGGCGGCGGTCAGCAGGAAGAGGTTGCCCACGTGACACGTCACCGCCAGGACACCCCTGTTTTTCTCCAGCGCCCGGGTCAGATGCTCCTCGCCCTTGATGGGAATTTCCAGGACACGCCTGTAGGGCGGGCGGTACAGGATGCAGAATTCTATGAAAGACGCGATGACGTGTCTCATGCTCAATCGGCCGACATATTTCAGCTCCGAGTGGGATTTGGAATCGCCGTAGACGATCCTGAGATTGTCCATGACGGTCTTTCTGAGGCCGAAGCCAAGATGCCAGACGAGACGTCCGCCGATGTGGGCGATGGCCCGGAGAATCGGTGCGGGCAGTCGAAACGAAAGAAAGAGGGCGAAGATCGAGGGTATCGCGGCGATCCGTTCCAGAAGCGTGGGCGGTGTGAGGGTCGACGGATGAGAATCGGTCGCGTCATGAAGGTTGTTGTTCATATATAGCCGTTCTTTCCCGGAGAGGTCCGGTGGGTATTGATCATCTTGAAAAAATGGAATCGATCCTGGATAGAAGGATTCAAAACATGTGTTACATTAAATGGAGCTGTTTCAATCGACGCTCCGCCTCGGGAGACTGCTCGTATCTGTGTGATCTCTTCCAGCGGCGATGAAACCACCACCACTCCCGGGGGTTCTCGAGAATCTGAGACTCGATTTCGGAGTTGAATCGCTTCAGGTTGACAGACAGGTCTTTTTCCCTGTCCCCGGTGTCGACAAGCGGTATCGGCTCCTTAATGACAACCGTATGCATCAGCCAGCCGTCCCTCTTCACGTACATCGGAAGCACCACAGCGCCGGTTCGCGAGGCGAGAATGGCGGGCCCCTTGGCCGTGGATGTTTTCACGCCGAAGAGCTCAACGCCCATTTCCCCCTCCCGGACATTCTGATCGATGGCCAGCCACAGGAGGTCCTTCTTTTTCAGGACGGAAAAGGACCGTTTTGTCGCAACGCTCCTCGGCTTGAGGGGAATCAGGTTCAGCTTGATGCTGTTCATCACCCACTGTGAGATTTCCTTGAAATCCTTGTCCTTGGGTTCTTTATAGATGAAGTAAATGGGATAGCCCCGCTGGGAGAGCACGCACATCAAGAAGATGAAATTTCCCAGGTGGCTGCCCAGTCCGAGAACACCCCGGCCCTCGGCAAGGGCTTGTTTCAGGTGATGTTCCCCCTCGATTTTCGAGGACCAGCCGTAGAACGGCGGGTTTTGAAAATAGAGAACCGCCTCGTGCATGATAATTACCAGATTTTTCATGCTTGTTTTGGCGATTTGCTTCAGTTCGTCATCGCTCCTGGTATCGCCGTACACAAGGCGAAGGTTCCTCATCGACGTTCTTTTCCAGGGAAAACCGAACGTCGCGAAACCCCAGGAGAGTATCACCGACATCGCCCTGATGGTCCATTCAGGGCACATCAGAAGCAGGTGAAAACCGGGCTTTACGGGCCATGAGATGAATTTTCTGACGAAATATTTCAGCTTCTTGTTTTTTATCGGGCCTTTCATGGAAGTACTATTGTCTATTGTATATATCTGTTTGAAAAATGTACGAAAACTAAATCCCGTCTCTGGAAGCAGTCCGTGGAAGTTCGATCTCAATGTCCGACTCGACGGGATCCGATTCGTTGTTTTCCTGAGCGTACAAATGCGCGCGCTTCCAGCGACGATGAAACCACCACCATTCTTCCGGATTTAACAGTATCTCCTTCTCTATCAGGCCGTTCATCATCAACAGGTTTGAATAGATGATTTTACTGTCTATTGTTGTGGCGGGAAGCTCGAGCGGTTCTCGAACGATCAAGGTGTGGTCGAGAAATCCGTTGCGCCGCATACACATGGGCAGGATCACCGAGTTTGTTTTCATGGCGAGCACCGCCGGACCCTGTGACGTTGCGGTCTTGACGCCGAAAAATTCCACACCCATGGCGCCCTCCCGGGTGCTCTGGTCCAGCGCGACCCAGAGCATACGATTGTTTTTCAGGGCGCGCAGGGCCTTTTTTGCGGCGATGCTCTTCGGCTTCATCGGAATGGCGTCCAGACGGAGTGTTTCTATCAGGCGTTTTGTAAGCGTCTTGAATCGCTCGTTTTTCGTCTCCTTATATATATAAGATATCGGATATCCCTTCATGTTCAGCACATTGATAAGCAGCAGTAAATGCCCCACGTGACATCCCAGCACCAGCACCCCCCGGCCCTGTTTGAGCGCCTTAGTGATGTTATCCTCACCCTCGATATCCACGGTTTTAATATATTTGTCCGGTTTGCGAAAAAGGACCGGGCACTCAAGAAACATCCTGATAACATTTTGCATGCTCTTTTTCGCGATCCTTTTCTTTTCCTCACGGGTTTTCGTATGGCCGTACACCAGATCGAGGTTTTTCATGGCCGTTTTTTTCCATGAAACGCCGAAGGTGGCGAAGCACCAGCCGGAAAGCTCAGAAAGCACCCATACAGCGGGCTTGGGGAGCTTTGTCATGATCACCAACACGGGTACTCCGGGAAGTGACAGGAGGGAGAGAATCTTTTTGAGGGTGCGCTTTCGCTTTTTCGATGGTGTCATCGTTTATTCCGTTTTAAGAAGGATGTTTTTATCAAGTTTACCGGAACCGGTCAGCGGGATTTTATCGACGAACATGATCATTCGAGGGACCTTGTAGTCCGCCATGCTCACGCGGCAATACTTCATAACGTCGATATATTTCAGGTTTGATCCGGGACGCTTGACGATAAATGCCGCCAGCACTTCACCGCGTTTCGGGTCGGGAATGCTGACGACCGCCGCTTCCATGATATCGTGATGCTTGTGCAGAATGTCTTCCACTTCTGCCGGATATACGATCAGGCCCCCGGTGATCACCATGTCGTTCGCCCTGCCCAGGTGATATACAAAACCGTCTTTGTCGATCTTGCCCAGATCGCCGGTATAGAACCATCCGTTTCGTATGCACAGATTCGTTTCAATCGGCTGCTTGTAATATCCCTTCATGACCTGGGGTCCCCTGACGACGATTTCACCCGGTTGGCCGACGGGCAGTTCCTGGTCAAATTCGTCAAGAATCTTCAGTTCGACGCCGGGAACGGGGACGCCCACCGATCCGATTTTCTCCGTGGCGTATTCAATCGGCACCAGGGTGAGCAAAGGAGAGGTCTCCGTCAATCCGTATCCCTGAATAACCGTCAGATGGGGGAGCAGCCTTCGGCACTGTTCGATGAGGGATTTCGGGACCGACATACCCATCAGCGAGATATATTTCAGGGAGGAAAGATCATAGGTCTGAAGCTGTGGGTCCGACAAGAGGAGCCGCATGATGGGGGGCACGTTATTGAAGAGGGTAACGCGGTGTCGCTCCATCATTTTCCACACGTAGTCTTGCTTGAGATTATCGATGATTACCAGAGAGCATCCGAACTTCAATATCGTGTTTACGATAATCGGCCCGGTGATGTGACTCATGGGAAGCAGACAGGCGATGACCTCATCCTGGGTGGTGTATTCGGGAATGATGGATTGCAGTGATTCGGGGAAGAGGTCGAGGTGTAGGTACTGGAGGATAACGCCCTTCGGTCTTCCCGTACTGCCGGATGTATAGAGGAACAGGGCCTCATCTTCTTCATCGAGGGGAGTGTCGGGTATGAATTCAGTGGCATTATCGATAAGGGTCTTGTATGAGATATCTTCATCGTCGACCTTGTCGGTAACGATAAGGCTCTCGATATTTTTAAGGCGTTCTTTCGCATTACGGATTTGAGGGAGCAACACACTGGACGTGAAAGCATACTGGGCGTCCGAATCGTTGATGATGCTTACGAGCTCATCGCCGATGATGCGGGGATCCACCGGAACGCAGATGATGCCCATTGACAGGCATGCAAGGTAAATTTCAACGAATTCCGAAGTATTGGGAAGGTAGCAGAGGACCTTGTCCTCTTTTTTTATGCCCAATTCATTCAGGGCGTTACAGAGCCGAAAAATTCGTTTCTTGAGATGGGAGAAGGTTATCGCCGTATCCCTGAAAATCAGGCATGTTTTATCCGGGAATCGATCCGCAATATCTATAAGTGCGTTACGTATATGCATGGTATTTTGAGGACGATGAATGCCGGCAATTCTTTGATGTGTAAGCTTTTTTATATTGCGGTTTTCTTCATGAAGGACGCTTCGCTTTTACTTGTAAGGCGAAGGTTTCGTATTACAACACAATGCCCTCATAGTCAAACAAAAAGTTCCTCTCGTTTTGAATGATCAAAACGAGAGGAACAAAGACAGAGAGAAGATGATAAAAAACCATCATTCTGATACTTATCTTACCCTAATCGGTTTTCAAGCTGTTGAGCACATCTCTGAGAAACTGCAGCTCCGTTTCCGCCAGTCGCCTGTTATGGGAGAGTATCACAGTTTCCTTGCCTGTGGGATTTTCTTTATGGGCGTTTTTTTCCTGAGCTTTAATGAGGAAAATGAGTTTTCGTAACTCTTTCGTCCTGGAAGTCAGTCGCCCCACCGCTTCATTCCTGTCGATCATGTCAATGAAATAGAGGGAAATATCTATGTTGAGAAGTGGACGTTTGTTGTTGCTCATATTTGTCAGCAACAAATCCTTGAATTCCCTTTTGCCCCTATCAGAGAGGGTATACAGATTTTTCTGCGGTCTTTTGGTGTCTGAGATGGTGTCGTGGGTAACCAATCCCTCTTTTTCAAGTTTGTTCAGCGTGTAATAAATGGACGTGTTGTCCACATTGATCAGAGAGGACAATTCCTCTTCGATGATCTTTCTGAGATTGTACCCGTGATTGGGCCCCCTCATCAAAAGCCCCATAAGAATTAGTTTGAGCATAATACAATCCGTAAGATTGGTAAATACGAAACAGAAAAACTTCCGGATTTAGGATAATATGTAAATGAGAAAATATGATGTGAACACAAAATATTATTGTAATATTTTATAGTATATTCTCACATATATAATATTGACTGTCAACATTTTTTTTATGCCGTTTCTAATATAATCTTAATTTTTTCCGCCGTATTTATACTTGACTTCGGGACGATTTGATGTAAGTATTATTGCTTGAAGCTTTTGGCTTCAATTTTAAAACATGTATACAGGAATACGTATGATTGTTCGGAAGATATCCATACTAACAGTGGTTATTTGTCTTATTTTCGCAATGGTGGGTTTTGCACAGGATGATATCACCGTCGCCATTGTACCGTTTACTATCAACAGCCCCGAAGACGTTGATTATCTTGAGGGAGCCATTTACGATATGATGGCTTCCCGGCTTTCGGTTGATGATCGAATTGCGGTTATGGAACGCACCAAGGTGGAACGACTTCTGGGGGGGAACTATTCAGGTACCATCGATGAAGACAACGCCGTTACCCTTGGTAATAGATTGGGTGCGGATTATATTATACTGGGCTCGTTAACGAAGCTGGGAGAGACCTTTTCGATGGACGCGAAGATGTACAGTGTGTCCGAGGGTGAGAGGGCAACCTCCGTCTATGCCCAGGGAAGCGGTCTTGACTCCCTCATACCCAAGGTAAACGAGTTCGCCCGAAACATGAACTTCAAGATTCTCGGGTATGTGCCGGCCGAAGGAGTCGCCGGGTATATGGGTGAATCGGTGGAAAACCCGAACTTCATCTATGCCACCAGAGACCTGATGTCCAAGACGGATTTTAGAAAGAGCCCGTTTTGGGATATCCAAATCAAGGGAGTCGATGTGGGAGACGTCGATGGGGATCAACTCAACGAGACGGTGGTCATCGACAAGAACGAGGTGTGGATTTACAAGAGGGGCAAGGAGGAATTTGAGCTGTTTATGACCTTCAAAGGTCGTCCGATCAATAACTTCCTCACCGTTGATGTCCTGGATCTCAACGGCAACGGGTATGATGAAATATTCATTTCGAACGTCGATAAAGGCAGAGTTCGATCCCTCGTGATCGAATACGATCCCGCATCCGGAGAGTTTGAGAGAATCGACAAGAACATCTCCTTTTTCATGCGCTCGTTCGCTTTTCCCGGCGAGGAGCCGATCCTGCTGGGTCAAAAAATGGGTATGGGCGTCGACGATGTATATCACGGTGATCTGTTCCGTGTCGATTATATTGACGGGAAATACGAAAAAGGCCAGATGATGAAGTTTCCCGGCGGGACGGCCATCTACGGCACCAGCCTTCCGGTGGACATTGATTTCGACGGCGCCGCAGAACTTGTGGTCGTTGATGAACAAAATCATCTTCGCATCATCTCCAGTGACGGCAGCACCGAGTGGAAGAGCGATGAATTCTGGGGCGGCGTGGTGAACTACTTCCTGACCAAGGAAGGGGAAGATCGTCTTTCCAGCGGGGCGGATGACGTCGGTGAGACCTACGAAGCATACGTGCAGGGCAGGATATTCATTACCGACCTGAACAACGACAATAACTTCGAGATACTGATAAATAAAAACATCTCGGAAACGATGAACCTGCTGCCGCGGTTCAGACTGTATGAGACCAGCGAGATTTACAATCTTTCCTGGGATGGATTCAATTTGTCTGAAAACTGGCAGTCCCGGGTGATCGACGGATACGTGGCCGATTATCAACTCAAGGATATAGACTCCGACGGCATCAATGAGCTTGTCGTCGCCGTGGTCTTTTCGTTCGAGATGACCGCCCTCATCCCGGCCAAAAGCGGTGTGTTGATTTATGAATTGAATTTTTAAGGCGGTGTAGCTCAGTCGGTTAGAGCATGCGGCTCATATCCGCAGTGTCCGGGGTTCAAGTCCCTGCACCGCCACCATGACAACAGCCAAGGGACATTCGGTCCCGACTCATATATAAAAATCCCCTTCAAGTATGAAGGGGATTTTTGTATGGTGGTCAGTGAAAGCGCCATTATGAAGTATTAGTCAGGCGGTTTCCCGTTTCGAGAAACTCACGAAACTCCTTTTCGGGGACGAGTGAGCCGCCGGTCGTCCAGATAATGTGTGTTGCGCCCTCCACCGATGCGGGATCGAGGTTGCTTTCGATGTACGCGCGTCCCTCCTGAGTCGTAAAGAGGGAGAGGGGACCGATGAATCCCGCCGTCGCGGAGGGTTCCAGCTTCAATGCCATCGAGCGGTGAGCCAGTGCTGTGAAGCGAAAGAGATCGTCATCTGAGACCGTCACGCAGCCGGAGACGAGGTGTTTAACCAGATTCCCCACGAGGACAGAGGGAGCGCCGACGGCCAATCCATCCGCGATCGTATCGTTGGTTAGGCCGACATCATATACCGAGACGCTGCCCGAAAAATCCGTCAGAATACCGATCAAAAACGCCGGCGCGTCCACAGGCTCCGAAAAAAAGCACCGGACGGCGTCACCGAAGAGATGCTTCATGCCGAAGGTAATGCCGCCGGGAGCGCCCCCCACCCCGCACGGGAGCCAGAGGAACAGGGGGTGACGATCATCCACGAGGATGTTTTCGTCATCGAGCTGTTTTTTCAGCCTCAGTGCGGCGACGCTGTAGCCGAGAAAGAGGAGTTTCGAGTCCTCATCGTCCACGAAGTGGGCCCTCGGATTTCCCTCTATCGCCCGCCGTCCCGCAGCGACGGCGGCGGTGTAGTCTCCGTCGTGTTCGATAACCTCGACGCCCCGGCTTCGAAGGAGCTTCTTTTTCCACGGCTTGGCATCGGCGGACATATGCACCTGGGTGTGAAAGCCGAAGGTCGCTCCGGTGACACCGATGCTCAGCCCGAGATTGCCGGTGCTGCCGACGGACAGGGTGTGTACGGAAAAGAGCTTTTTTGCATCGGGTGAGAGGAGCGCAAGGTACGAATCGCTTTCACAGATCAGTCCGTTTTTTTTGGCCGCCTCTTCCGCGAAACAGAGGACCTCATAAATTCCGCCCCGGGCCTTGACGGAGCCGGCAACCGGCAGGGCATGATCGGCCTTGATGAAATACCGGCCGGGAAGGGGGGTGTTATAGTATTCGGCAAGGTCGCCAGCCAGGGGGGCGGCGTTTATCAGATCCGATTCGATGATGCCGTTTCGGGGTCGCGTTTCGGGAAAGAGTTCACGGATGACCGGCGCAAATCGATCGAGCCGGTTTTGGGCGTCTTCAATATCCTTAATCCCCAGCGGGAGGGTCGGGAGCACCGAAGACGTATTCAGCTTTATCGTATTTTCCCAGAAGAGCGGCGTGCGGCTCTTCACGCGGTCAATGATCGGATGATCTTCAAACGGGATATTCATTGGGATACGAGGTCTCTCATGTTGAGGGCTCTAACCATCGGGTGCGTTCGAAAAATAGTTGTCCGTCAATACCGAATGATCCGACCGGGAAGCTCTCCGGTAATATCACCGTCCTTCAACGCCCACACGCCGTTTATCATCACATGGAGAATGCCCACGGGCTTATTGTGGGGTTCTTTATATGTGGCCGTATCGATGACGGTTTCGGGATCGAACAGGGTGATGTCGGCGAAGCAGCCGGGCCTGATGAGTCCCCGATCGGTCAGCCCGAGCTTTTTGGCCGTGTTCCCGGTCATCTTGGCGACGGCCGCCCCCCAGGTGAGGACACCCTTTTCCCGGACATATCGTCCCAACACCCGGGGCATCGTGCCCCCGATACGGGGATGGGGTTTCCCCTCCCGGTCCTCTATCCCGTCGGAGCCGATAACGGTCCAGGGCTGCCCCAGAAAGGCGAGCATGTCGTCCTCGGACATGAACTTGGCGACGCCCATGCTTGATGGGGCCTCTGTAATGACACGCCGCCCCGCATCCTCGGGAGAGATGTTCCACATATCGGAAAGATCCTGGAGGGATCGACCCACGACCTCGTCCCATAGGTCGCCGTTGGACTTGAAGGAGCTGGCCACCAGCACCGTGTCCGGCGCCCCGATGGGCTGCAACAGAATCATCGCCAAAAGGGTGGAGGCATACAGATAGGGATAGATATCCGCCGTGATATCGGCGCCCCGGTTCCGGGCGGAGTCGATTTTCTCGATCACCTCGCCGGCCCGTCCCCAGTTTTTTTCTCCCATGCACTTGATGTGGGCGATTTGAAGGCCAGTGCCGCTTTGCTCTGCGATTTCGATGGCCTCGTCCAGGGCGTCGAGGACTCCATCGCTTTCATCCCGGATGTGGGATGCATAGAGGGGGGCGGGATCGGGCCTGTGGGCGGAGGCGCTTTTCATGAGGCGGACAAGCTCGTCGGTTTTTGTCATGGAGCCGGTGGGATATATCAATCCTGTGGACATGCCCAGGGCGCCGTCGTCCAGAGCCTGGGATAAAAGCTCCGCCATTTTTGAGAACTGCCCGTCGTCGGCCGGGTCCGTCGACATACCCATCACGTTTCCCCGGACAACCCCATGACCGACATGGGAGACGAGATTGAGGGCGACCCCCCGGTTTTCAATGAACGAGAAATAATCGGAGAGCCTCGTGAAGCCGTCGAAATCGGTCTTGACGATGGTCCCCATCATCGGCTGGAACTCACGGACGATGGTGTCGTTAAACGGAAACGAGCAGAGGCCGCAGTTGGCCACCACCTCCATGGTACAACCCTGAAGGAGGCGCTCAATGCTGACAGCATGTTTCAATCGATCAAAATCGCCGTGGGTGTGCATGTCTATGAATCCAGGCGCCGCGATGAGTCCCTTGGCGTTGAAGGTTTCCGCTTCGGGAGCGTCGATGCGATCGGCGTACTCAACGATGCGATCGTCTTCGATGAGGATGTCACCCGGTTTCGGTTCAGCACCGGTTCCATCGGCGACCGATGCGCCGGTTATCAAGATCTGTTTTTTCGCCATATCGCCATTCCTCTCGATGTATGGGTGAAACGTGTTGGAGCGGTGCCGGGGCCGCACGTCGGTCTGGATTATGACGGACCCTGCTTCAGGTAATCGTGATTGACCAGGTTTGGGATCTCATCACCCTCCAGCATGGCGATGAGGTTCTTCGCCGCCATGATCGCCATATTGGTCCGCGCCTGTTCGGTGGCGCTGCCGATATGGGGGAGCAGCACCGTGTTGGGAAGCGCACAGAGCTTTTTTGTCACCTTCGGCTCGTGTTCGAAGACGTCCAGTCCCGCCCCGGCGATGTCGCCGTTTTTCAGGGCCGCAGCCAATGCGGCCTCGTCGATGACCGCGCCCCGTGAGGTGTTGATGAGATAGGCGGTCTTTTTCATCCGGGAAAGCTCTTTCCCTCCGATCAGGTGTCGCGTGGACTCAGTCAGGGGAACGTGGAGGCTCACGAAATCCGCGGTCTCCAAAAGCTCCTCCAGAGAAAGCCGCGTCGCGGGAAAGCCGAAGTCGGTGCCCGCCGCGATAAAATCGTCGGCATAACAGACGGTCATGGAAAGTCCCACGCCGCGCCGGGCCACGGCCCGGCCGATGTTTCCCATGCCGACGACGCCGAGAGTCGCCCCCCACACGCCGCTCCCGAGAAACTGCAACGGCCCCCAGCCGCCCCACTCTCCCGATCGGAGGTGGATATCGGCCTGGACAATGCGCCGGGCAACAGAGAATATGAGAGCGAACGCCAGATCGGCGGTGGCGTCGGTGAGGACCTCCGGCGTGTTCGATACCGGTATGCCCCGGGCGGTGGCCGCCTGAATATCTATGTTGTTGAATCCGACCGCGTAGTTGGCGACGGCTCTGATGTTCGGGCGTGCCTCGAAAAAGTCCTTGTCTATCGTATCGGTCAAAAGACAGAGAAGACCGTCGCACTCTAGGGAAAGATCCAACAGCTCTCGAGCGGTGAGGGGTCTATCGTGTTCGTTGATGAGAACGCGATATCTCTCCTTTAGAAGATCGATGCCCGCCCGGGGGATGATTCGTGTGATCAACACCGTCTTTTCGGTCATGGATGACGTCCTCTCTTTTATGGACAATTCGTACCGTATCACAGAGTCGGAGCGATTTCAAAAAAAACTCGACACCCGCGCGTTCCTCGTATAACATACTATCCCGATTATGATACCGAGTATTCCGGAAGAGGGCACGTGACAGATGCACCACTCAGAACTCTATAAAAAGATCGAGAACAGGAAAATCGCCTGCCGGGTGTGTATGAAGAGGTGCATCATCCCCGAGGGAGGCCGGGGGTGGTGTAAAACCCGTCTGAACAAGGGAGGGAAGCTCTTTTCCCTCATCTATGGTCGAGTCGCCGCCATGATGGTGTCGCCCATAGAGAAAAAGCCGATGTATCACTTCCACCCCGGTTCCAGCTGGCTGTCCGTTGGGTCCGTCGGGTGCAATTTTCGATGCCCCGGCTGTCAGAACTGGGAGACCGCCCACGGAACGATAGACGTGGGAGGCGACGGAGGATTCTGTGTCGAGGATGGAGAGACACAATACACGGAATACCTCGCCCCCCGGGCGATGATTGAGATCGCCGTTCGGGAACGGACGGACGGCATATCGTTTACCTACAACGAGCCGACCCTCTGGATCGAATACGCCACCGACTGCATGGAGGCGGCCCGGAAGGCGGGCCTTTTGACGAACTGGGTGACCAACGGTTACCTGACGGTGGAATCCCTGGACCTCATCGGCCCCTGGCTGGATTCATTCCGGGTCGATATCAAGGGATTTTCCCAGAAGACCTATCGGAGCGTCGCCGGAATTGATGATTTCAGGGGCATTATGGATATCTGCGTTCGCGCGAAACGCAAGTGGGATATGCATGTCGAACTGGTGACCAATATCATTCCGGGGAGAAACGATGATCCTGAGGAACTTTCGGCAATCGCCCGCTGGATTGCACGGGAACTGGGTGATGACACTCCCTGGCATGTGACACGCTTTCATCCGCACAGGGACCTCTTGGATGTGAAACCGACGCCGGTGGATATTCTGGAATCCGTCCGGGAGCGGGGGCTGGCCGAGGGATTACGGTATGTATATATCGGCAACGTCCCCGGTCACTCTGCGGAAAACACCTACTGCCCCTCGTGCGGCAGCCTTATCATACGGCGTCGCATGATGGAGGTGCTGGAAAACCACCTGGAAAACGGTGCGTGTCCCCAGTGTCATGCACCGATCCCCGGTCGATTCGACCGCACGTTCCGCTGATCCAAAAGAGGAAAAACGAATCCGGATGTATGTATCCGCCCGTTATGGGAACAGGGCGTGGAAGACGTACGCCATGAATATGCCCAGGTAATTGCCGATGGCGTACCCGATGAGGCCGGTGGCAAGCCCTGAGACGATGATCTCCTTGTTCTTGAGAGCCCCGGCCACAACGCCCACGAACGGCGGCGAGCAGATGGCGGATACCGAGGTGACGATGACCGTGTCGGCGTCAATGCGGAAGATCGATGAGAGGACCACGTGGATGAGCATGGAGCCGAAGATGCAGATGAACAGGTACCCGATAATGGCGGGCGCCGTGTTGATGAGCTGTTTGATGTCCGCCATCGATCCCACCACCAGGCAGAAGATGAGAATGATGTACATGCCGAGCTGAAATGTCTTTTCGATGTTTCGTATCTTTGTGACGAACGAGGCGGCGATGGAGAAGGTTGTGATGGCAAGGATCGCCACGGCGGCCCCCGCGTTTTGGGGGACGAGCATTGTCAGCGCACCGCCGGCGGCAAAAATGAGCACCGAAAGGCCGAAGGCGCCCATGAGGGGGAGGAACACGCTCTTTTGAAATATGCCGCGATAGTTGCCGATGTCCTCGCTGTTCATACCCTCCGCCTCCTCCTCTAATGCTGCGACGGAGCGAAAGCGGGGGAGGAACGTCTGCAGCAATCGCTGGGCGATGGTGATGCAGAACAGGAGGTGAACGGCGCTGATGAAGACGTCGGCGGTATGCACCGTCAGATAGGTGGTGGGGTCGACGTCGAGGGCCACCTTGATGGCGGCAAGGTTCGGCGTGCCGCCGGTATACACCCCCATCATAAGACCCGCCACCTTCCAGCTTTCGGGGATGGCGTCCTTGAAGATCATGAATCCGACGAAGGATGCGATGGTGATGGCGATAATGATGAAGAGAAGCGACAGGGCGGTTTTTCCCGCCAGGCGAAACCATTTGACGAAATTGATGGAAAACAACAAGAGCGGCAGCGCCAGGGGCACGGTGATGGTGGTCATCAGGTCCAGGACGTCAAAGCTCCCCTCGGGGAGTATCCCGATGTTTCCGATAACGATGCCGACGATGTAGCAGATAATGACGGCGCCCAGTTTGTCAATGAGGGGGCTTTTCTGGCATGCATAAATAACCAGCACCGGAAACAGGACATAGAACAGCATCATAGCGACGACGGCAAGGGGGTTCATACGACCTCCGGATAATTATAGATTACGAATATGGATGATCTGTGTGGCGAAAATGAAAAACGGTCCATTCCCTTTTGATTTCTTTGCATTATAGGGAATGGACCGAAAAAGGCAAATAAAAAAACGAACGGTTCTCAGAAGGTGTAGATACCGGTCAGCCGTCCTCCGATGGGAATCATGATCGTCAACACCAGCACCATGATGATTGACATGACGACGCCGGAGAGGGCGAAGTCTTTCGCCGTGAAGTATCCCGAGGTGTGGGGGATGATGTTGGTGGGAGACTGAGTCAAAAGAATAATCCCCAGTGACGCGGTAAACGCCGCCGGCGCCACGAGAAACCAGGCGTCGAGACCCAGGTCCTGGGCCAGCGTGATGAGGAGTGGGATGACAATTATCCCGGTGACGGTGTTTGACGCTAGAAAGAGCTTCATCACGATCACCGCGGCGACCACCAGTCCGATCTGTATAATAGGACTGATTCCCTGTATGTGTCCCAACAGCAACCAGGAGAGCCAACGGGCCGCCCCTGTTTCGTACATCATCAGTCCCAAAGACAGCGAGGCCATTACCAGCACAATCGCCCCCCAGTTCATTAGCGGCTCCGCCTCCTTCCAGGTCATCACCCGAATACCGGGGAGGAAAAACACGAGCCCCCCGGCGAGGGCCACCATCTCCATGGAGAGAATCAGACCATTATGTGTCAGCTTTGTGATGGCGTCGGATCCAATCCACAGGGTGATCACCGTCAGGAAGACGATCAAGGTCACGATCTCCGCCTTACTGAATCCTCCCTTCTCCGAAAGGCGCTCCTTCAGGCGCCTGCGCTCCAGGGGGAGGCGCTTCATCTCCGGGGGGAAGAGCAACAGGAGCACCGCCCAGCCGATCGGGATCAGGCACGCGGTCAGAGGGACGCCGATCTTCATCCAGTCCAGAAACGAGATGTGAATCCCGGTGAGGTTCTTCAAGTATTCGATGGCGATGGGATTGGGACCGCATCCGGCCGGTGTGGCGATACCCCCGAAGACCGCCCCCCAGCAGCAGGCGATCATGAGGGCGGTGCCGAATGTGCTCTGAAGGGGCTTGATGTCGGCGCTTCTGAGGATGCTTACCGCCAAAGGTACCAAGAGCGCCGCCACCGCCATATCGGTAATCCACATGGAGAGCAGCGATCCCATCACGAGAAAACCGAGGATGACGATCTTCGTGCCGGTCCCCACCAGAAGAAGCAAATAGAGCGTCAATCGATCTCCCAGGCCGGATTGAATGAACGCCGCCGAGAGCAGAAACACCCCCATGAAGAAGAATATCAAGCGGTTGCCGAAGCCTATGAGAATCATCTCCTTCAGGCCGTCGGCGGCGCCGTGAATTGCGACCATCTCCCCGTTTTTGACGACCTCGAGGCCATCCGTCGCCCCCAAGAGCGGGATGAGTATCATCACGATGAGTGAGGTGACGACGAAGGGAATCGCCTCGGTCACCCACAGGACGATGGCGAATATCAGAAGCGACATGGTGATGCGGGCCTCCGACGTCAGGGGGATGACGTTTTCCCCCATTACCAGGGTGTCGGAGATGGGCGCGAAGTAGAAGAGCACCGATGCCAAGATCGCCGCGCCCAGGTAGAACTCATCCTTGTATTTTGTGAGAAATTCCTTCATGGATTGTCACTTTAATAGGCGGATGCCGCGATGCTTGCCAGGGCGTAGCTGCCGGGGCTGATGATATCGGGATCGGTCATGACGTTTATCAGTGACACCTTGCCAGATTTGAAGGCCCGCTGTAAAGCGGGCTTGATGTCCTTGACCTCGGTGACCAGTTCACCGTATCCGCCCAGGACCTCCACCATCTTCTGGTACTCGACGGTGCCCAGCTCCGTAGCGACGTTTTTCCCCGGGCCGAACTTGAGACTCTGGCTGTGACGGATCATGCCCCAGCCCAGGTCGTTGCTGACGACGATGACGATGGGAAGACCGAAGCGGATGGCGGTGTGTATCTCCATGAAGTTAAAACCCAAAGAACCGTCACCCATAACGCAGAGCACCCGCTTTTTCGGATTGAGCAGCTTCGCGGTGACGGCGAAGGGGATTCCCACGCCCAGGCAGCCGAAGAGACCCGATTCAAGGTACTCGGCGGGGCCGTAGGCGGTACGGGTCATGCTCATCCAGGTCTGGGTGTCGCCGCCGTCGGCGGTAACGATGCCGTCGTTTCCGATGAACTCGTTGATTTCACGCATCAGCCGGTGGGGGTGAATCGGCACCGCTTCGGACTCCATGGCGTCCTTGACTGAATCGAAGCTGAATTCGGCCTGCTTGTTCAGCTCGTCGATCCATCCCGAGAATTTCTCTGGTTTGATCTTTTTGGAAAGTCGATCTATGAGTTGCTTGGATACGATGCCCACATCTCCCGCGATGCCGACATCGATCGTTCTGTTTCGGCCGATCTCCACCGGGTCGATGTTGACATGAATGATCTTTGTATCGGCGGGGAATATGCCGCCGAACATGGTGTAGAGGTTGATGCGGGTGCCAAGGAGAATAATCACATCCGCCTGGGTGTTGGCGGCGCCGGCCGCCCCCGGACGGATCACCACCGCGGGGCCGAAGGAGAGGGGATGATCTTCGGGGACGGTACCCCGCCCCATCGACAGGCTGAAATAGGGGATGCCGGTTTTTTCCACCAGTTCAGTAACGGTTTTGGCCGCACCGGAAAAAAGAACCCCGCTGCCGCCGATGATGATCGGCCTTTTGGCCTTTTCGATGAGTAATGCCGCCGCCTCGATGTCCTTCGGGTCGCCCCCGGAGCGAAGGGGGTAGGGGGAGTCCGGGAAGCGGACGGTATCGATGGGCCTGCATTCGGTGAGCATGTCCACCGGGAGATCCAGAAACGTGGGGCCGGGGGCCCCGGAGATCGCCGTTTTAAGGGCGATGTCGATGAACTCCGGGATTCTCCCGGGGTCCGTGACGGTTTGTGACCACTTGACGATAGGGGCCACGACGTTTTCCTGTTCGATCTCCTGAAGGTCCAGTCGCTCTTTCATTTTCATGCCGATCCTGCCGGAGAGGAGCACCACGGGGCTGCCGGCCATACGGGCGTTGGCGACGCCGCTGAGGGCGTTGGTAAAGCCGGGACCCGCGGTCACCAGGACGATGCCGGGCTCTCCGGTCAGTCGGGCATAGGCGTCAGCCATGAACACGGCGGCCTGTTCGTGGCGGGTATCCACCACCCGTATGTCGGAATCGAGGAGGTGCTGGTAGATGGGGGCGATATGGCCGCCGCTCAATGTGAAGATATATTTTACTCCCTTTTTTTCAAGGGAGCGGACAACCAGTTCTCCGCCGGAACAGACGTGATCGCCCGCCGTCGGTTGTGTGTTTTCATGTACCATGTCACTATCCTCTCTCTGTGAAATTATCGGTTATATCCATATCCCGAGTATCATGAAGCCGTCGATGTACCGTATCTAATGGGCTGACATCGCGCGACCGATCCGATGACATAAACGCCGCCGGGTCCGTCGTCTCTTGCGGTGTATCGACGCACGTGAGGGGCACATCGGGATATTTTTCCCGTGGTGCATCGACGGTCGTAGTGGGATAAATAATAATGTCTCATAGTTCCATCAACTGCCCGCCGTCGATATTCAGGGCCTGGCCGGTGATATATCGTGCCTGGTCGGACAAGAGAAACGCCACCAGGTCCGCCACATCCTTTGGGAGACCGATTCTGCCCGCCGGGATCGTGGTGATTTCCTCATCGATGATCTCCTGAACATCTATTTGGCGGATCTGGGCTTCGTATTCCCACCCCCATCGCTCGAGATCGGTATCGATCTGGCCGGGACAGATGGCGTTGACACGGATCCCCAGGGCGGCGGTCTCCATGGCGAACACCTTGGTCATCATGATAACCCCGGCCTTGGCGACGCAGTAGGCGCCGGCGAAGGCCCTCGGTTTTTTTCCGGCCCGGGAGGCGGTGTTGACGATGGCGCACCCCCCCCCGGTCATCAGGGGAAGCATGTGACGGGTGACCAAGAGGGTCCCGTTGAGGCCGATATCAATGGTTTTTTGCCACATGGCGAGGTCCATGTACTGAAGATACTGGGGCGACGGGGACGCCCCGGCGTTGTTGATCAGGTAGTCCAGGCGACCGAAGGTGTCTGTAATGTACGCCGCCGCCGCTGCTATGGTCCCCTCGTCAGTCACATCGATGACGACGCAGTGGCCGTTGATCTTCTTCGCGAGCGACTCGAGCTCTTCCTTGGTGCCGATGCGGGCGTAATTATCCGCGCCGATGTCCTTGCACACATCGCTGATGACGACGGTCACCCCTTCATCCGCGAGCCGCTTCGCAATGGTGTATCCGATGCCGGTTTCTTTTCCGGCTCCCGTAATCAGGGCTGTTTTCCCCTTCATTTCACTGTACATATGTGTTCTCCTTATGGACATGACCGGACGGTCGGTCACTTCTCGGATGCAACAATAATCGTATGTCTGACTGTCGGATACCTTTCATTTGGTATCTAATTATTAAAGAGTTCAGTCCGCCGCTCGAACCTCGAGGCTGAAGCGTATGGTATCTATAAGTTGATCAATCTTCTTGAATGCCTCCCGTTGAACATCGGACTCGTTGATTTCGAGATATTCCTGCATGCGAATCTGATAGTGACGGGATACCATGGAGATAAGCATGATTATGTACAGACTGTTGATAACGAAGGCGGCCGTGTTTACATCCACGTCCGAACGAATGTACCCGCTGTCGACCCCCCTCTTGAGGGCGGATTTGTAGAAATCAGCCGTGGTCTTTTCCACTTTGGTGGTCAATTGTTCCGCAAAGCGCTCCATACCGCAGGATGAGAGGTTGATATAGAGCTGAGTATATTCCGGGTTTTCCACAACAAAGGAGAGGCCCCGGTGAAAGATGTTCCTGATCTGCTCGAAGAAATCGAGAGAGTCGTCTATGATTTCGTCGATGTTCTGGCGGGAGAGGTTGATGCCGTGGGCGCAGACGGCAAGATACAGGTCCTCTTTGTTTTCGAAGTAGTCGTAGAGAGAACCCTTGGAGATTTCCGCCCGGGCGGCGATGTTTTTGATGCTGGCCTTCTCGTATCCCTCACGGGAGAATTCATGCACGGCGGCGTTGTAGATGCGCTCTCTCTTTTCGTCGCTGATGATTGAAAAGGTGTTTTTCGGCATGATGGATCCGGTTGAGCACGACTGAAAGCATCAAGGGCCGGTTACGGGTTCTCGTTCGGCCTTAAACCGACCGGACGTCCGGTCATTCACTATGACTATAGTATGAACATATGGTCATGTCAAGAGAAAATACGGTTTGTGATGCCTCCATCAATCAGGGTGCCGACTCCTCGAAACCGGTGATCGTCTCCGGGATCCCGGACATATGAAAAAAGAATGGAAAGGGGCAATGTTCCCTATGCAACCAGGGAGAGAGGATACCATGTTTTTTGGCCGTCGGTCGCGGACGGGACGCGAGACGTCATCTTGCATCCGTTATTTATCGGGATGTCTATCCTGCCGGTCGGAGGCGGCCGGTGTCGAAAGGGGGAAGGGATGGGATACGGGTGTGGAGGCGGTGATGCATAAATCTGCGGCGTATGATAAACATCGTTTGGAAAACGAGGAAATACATGGTATAAACGGGTGATTTTATTTCAGTCAATACTCCTATCACGGTCATCCTCAATCATCCCGGGAGGAATCGACATGGATCATCAAAGGAGTGTGCGGCTTCCGTTCGGCGTCAAGATCGGATACGGTGCGGCGGAGCTGTCGAATTCCCTGACCTGGACTCTCTTTTTCGTGGTTTTCCTTTATTTCCTGACCGACGTGGTGGGGTTGAATCCTGCCTTCGCGGGATTCATCATGATGATCGGCAAGCTCTGGGACGCGGTGACGGACCCGTTCATCGGCATCTGGTCGGACAAGACGCGATCGCGGTTCGGCCGCAGACGCCCGTTTCTTCTGGGAGTCGCCGTGCCCTTCGGCATCATCACCTGGCTTCTCTTTACCGATTTCGGGTTCACAACGGGCGGCACGAAGATATATTTCGCAATCGTCACGATCATTTACTTCACCATATTTACCATGCTGGATGTGCCGTATACGGCCCTGGCGGCGGAGATGACCCAGGATTACAACGAGCGCACCGGTCTCATCAGCTATCGGGCCCTCTGGTGCCAGCTCGCATCCATCGTGGCGGCGGTCGTTCCCTGGGTGTTCGTCGAGTGGCTCACCATGAGAGTGGGAGGCAATGAGAAGCTCGCATGGTCCATCATGACCGGGATATTCGGTTTTTTCTGTATCTTTTTTATCCTCTGGACCTGGAGGGCGACCCGGGGATACGAGCTGTTCCCGGAAGAAACCCGCATCCGATTGAGGGACATCACGGGCGACGTCTTAAAGAACAGGACGTTTCTATACACCTTCGGCATCTACACCTCGGCGAACGTCGCCCTGACCGTGGGGGCGACGGTGATGGTCTACTTCATGATATATTACATGAATCTTTCCGAAACCCAGCAGTCCATCGCCTTCTTGTTTTTATTCGCCCTGACGATCGTGTGGATTCCCGCCATTACGAAAATATCGGAAGTACGGGGGAAGCGCTGGGCGTTCATTCTGTTTATCGGCGTGTGGGCCCTTGTGCAGGGGGTTGGAGGATTAGTGGTGCATCCCGATACGCTGGTACTCTTCTACGTGCTGGCGGCCCTGGCCTCTGGCGGTGTCATCAGCGTGACCATGACCGGGTGGTCGATGATTCCGGACGTGGTGGAGGTGGACGAATACAAGACCGGCCAGCGGCGTGAGGGGCTCTATTTCGCCTTCTTTTCCTTTTCCCGGAAGATCTCGGTGGCCATCGCCGTGTGGCTCGTGGGTCAAGTGCTTAACTGGATCCGGTACGTCCCCGAGGTCTATCCCCAGACTCCCAAAGCGGAGCTGGGAATTCGCCTGCTCTATGCCGAGGGAACGGCGTTTTTTCTCGTGCTCGCCATCGTCCTTGCGTATCTGTTGCCCATGACAAAAGAGAAGCACGACGCGCTTCGAACGGCCATTGCGTTGAAAAAAGACGGGAAGACAGCCGACGAATCCGGATTTAGAGACCTTCTGTAATCACGCGAACGGCGATCTCCGACGAACCATGTATCTGTAGACAGGGGAGTGTCTCATGGGACGATCAAAGCGCATGTATGACTTCATTATGGGGTTTTATCGACTCTTCCAGCGGCTGGACGACTGTGGGTTAATCCCCCATAACGATTCGGAAGAGAATACCTCCGGGCACATCATCCCGGTGGAGGAAGTCATCGTCGGGGGACGCCACGTCGTTCTTCCAATGGAGGTTTTGGTGCCGCTCATTGAAAGGGCCGACACGGTGGCGATCATGAACGAATGCTTCTGCAGGCGGGGGGACAGGTGCCGGGCATTTCCCCAAGAGCTGGGATGCCTGCTTCTCGGGGAGGCTGCGCGGGATTTGGCCCAGGGGCTGGGCCGCATCGTCACGAAAGATGAGGCCGTTGCCCACGGCGCCCGGGCGATTGACATGGGACTTCTTCCCCTGGTCGTCCACAATAAATTCGACGCCTGGATATGGGGTCTTGAATACCGGCGGATGATGAATATCTGTTTCTGCTGTGAATGCTGCTGTTCGGTGCGACTGGGTATCAAAAAAGAAATATCCACCGGATTCTTTCAGAACATTCATCGATTATCCGGCCTCCGTATCGAGGTGGGCGAGGAGTGCTTGGGGTGCGGCGTGTGCCGGGACGTGTGCATCGCAGGGGCGATAACGATCAGGGAAGGGCGGGCGCTCGTCGATCACGATCGATGTAAGGGATGCGGCCGGTGTGTCGCCGTGTGCAAGGCCGGCGCGGCGCGGCTCGTCCTCGACGATGAGAGGCGGGCGATCGATGAGATCCTCAGGGTGTATAACGATAGGACGGACGTGGGTGACCTGACGGAGTCATGAAGGATGCACATATTGCATGATATGTATGGGAAATAAATAAATAAAATAAAACATATAGATAGATATAAGGAGCATGTCATGACGGAGATTATCGATATCCACACGCACCTGGGGGACATCTTATACGATGGGGGAGGGGAGTTAATCGATAAGAAAGGAGTCAGAAAAAGGATGATGCTGGATTTGGTATCCATCTCGGAGTTTCTGCTGCACCCGGACTTCGGCGGGGCGGTGTACGAAAGCCCCCTCTTTTCTCTGGTGGCGAAGGCAAGCCGGGCCAGGAACGACACCGCCACCCTCGAAAACATGAAGCGCAATATGGATAGATACGGGATTCAGATGAGCGCCTGCATGCCCATCCCCCCCTATGTGACATTCGATGATCTGAAACGAGCGGCCGGGAAGGACAAGCGTATCATTCCTTTTACCGGCGTGGACTTCACCCGAGAATATGATGTGGACAAGGCTTTGGCACAGGATGTGGCGAACGGCGCCCGAGGCATGAAACTCCACCCGATCATACAGTGCATCTCCCTGGATGACCCGCGGGTCTTCTGTGCCGTGGAGGCGTTCGGTCGCCATCGCCTGCCGATCCTGTTTCACTCCGGCATCGCCCACTACTATCCCACACACCAGAAAGACAGAGAGCGCCCCGAATTCGGCGCCATAGAAGCGGCCGGGAAGCTGGTCGCCTCTTTTCCGGAGGTTCGTTTCATCGCGGGACATGCCGGTCTCTACCAGGCAGGAGATGTCATCAAGATGCTTGCACGTGAGAAAAACGTCAGCGTGGATATTTCCGTTCAGTCGCCGAAGGCGGTCAAAAGACTTCTTGAGGCCTTCGGACCCGAGCGGGTGCTCTTCGCCTCGGACTGGCCTTGGGGATGCCGAAAAACGCCGATTCAGGTGGTGGATCGGGTGTGTAAGGGCGATGACGGGGTAAAAAGGCGGGTGCTTTCTGAGAACGCCCGGGAGCTGCTCAACCTGTCGTGATCATTCGCCGCATGTATCGATAATGAATGAGAAACCAAAAGTATTATACCACCGTTTCCCATTGCCTCGGTTGTGATGCTTGCAAAGAGGCGTCGGATGGAATGGAATCCGGTGTGCGCGCCGTACCGGGGGCTTACCGGTTCTCATATCCCCAAAAATGGGAAACATGAAAACGCCGTCGATCAACGACCATGCGGGAGGTATATATATAAAGGAAGAGGGGGATAAAAGGCGATAAGCGCGGCACTGTCGGAAAAGACCGGTACTTAAAAGAGAAAACTGTTGACATAAGATAATAGTTTGGGTAACATTGTTAATGATAATCATTTGAAAAAGATGCCCCATGTCCATGAAACAAATTGTACGTATGACCAAGCAGCGTGAGGTGATCCTGGAAGAGCTCTCGAAGGTCACCTCGCACCCCACCGCGGACGAAGTGTACGAGATGGTCAAAAAGAAGCTCCCGCGCATCAGTCTCGGAACGATCTACAGAAATCTTGAGATTCTTTCCGAATGCGGGATGATCAAAAAGATGGAGATCGGCGGTATGCAGAAGCGTTTCGACGCCACCATCGAGAACCATTACCACATTCGCTGTACGGTGTGCGGGAGGATCGACGATATCGACGGCGAATTGATGGAAAACATCGCCGATCGATTCGATGATCTGATCGGATACAAAATCATTGATCACAGGCTGGAGCTGATAGGAATCTGTCCGTCATGTCGTGACGATTCTCATTCGTAATGGATACAGGAAGGCATACGACCTTTCGCATATACAGGCTGGGACGGTTTCCATGTGAGTTGTCAGGGAACCGTCTTTTTTTTCTCTCTCGAGAATGCGCGATACAAGTATAATCGGGGAATGTCCCCGCATCGATCCGATGTGCTATACACGGTGAAGGGGGTGTATCATTATGGCGGATAACAGGGAGATGGTTCTGAATGCGATCACATCGGCGGGCGGCCCCGTTCGCCCCGGCGATATCGCGGACGCAACGGGGCTTTCGAAAGACGAAGTGTCACGGATCATCAAGGTACTGAAAGACGAAGGTAAAATCGTCTCGCCGAAGAGATGCTATTACGCCCCGGCCGAGTAAACGCCGCCCTTCCCGATTCTCCTGTGTGAAGGATCGGGTAAATAATGCGGGGATGTGAGGGGGGGGACCGGCGCGGGAGGACTGCGGATTTCTCTATTCGGATCGGTTACCCGACCGATACCCCTTGAAATCGAAAAGATATACGGTATGATCTTTACTCTTCGAGATCGGCTGGAAGAACTCTACACCGCCTCAAACAGACGTGACCTCATTCATCCCGACCCGCTGTCGTTTGTTCATCGATACACGGATGCCGGGGATCGGGAGGTGGCGGGCTTTATCGCCTCGTGCCTCGCCTACGGCCGGGTTGTGCAGATACACAAAAGCGTCGAACGGGTCATCGGTCGCATGGGGGAAAACCCCCTCGAATACCTGATGACGACGGCCGAGAGGGATCTCGAGGAGACATTCCGGGACGTCGTTCATCGCTTTACCACAGGGCAGGAGATCATCGGAACCTTAATGGGGATTCGAGGGGTCATCGACCGGTACGGATCGATCGAGCGCTGTGTGCTGGCGGGAATGACCGAAAGCCGCAGGGCCCGATCCGGCGACGCCCCGATCATCTCCGGTCTGTGTCGTCTTGCCGGGGAGGTAAACCGTCCGCTGGGGGGCGGATACAACAGCCTGGTGCCGTGCCCGGAAAAGGGGAGCGCCGTAAAGAGGCTCAACCTCTATCTCAGGTGGATGGTCAGAAAGGATGAAGTCGATCCGGGTGTCTGGGAATCGATTTCTCCCGCCGAGCTCATCGTGCCGCTGGATGTGCATATGTTTCGCATATCACGGCTCCTCGGCCTCACCAGGCGGAAACAGGCGGACATGAAGACGGCCCGTGAGGTGACGGACGGTTTTCGACTCATCGCCCAGGATGATCCGGTCAAGTACGATTTCGCATTGGCGTCTCTCGGGATACGGTTTGGTATGGATATCCATTCCCTCGTGAATGTCCTCAACGGAAACCGGAAATGATCGTTGTACGTTTGGCGCCGCCGGTGAATAAAAGAAAAAAAGTAAAAAATTCTCCTTGATCTTATTAGGAATAATTCCTATAATAGAATCCACGGACGAAACAGTCGGGACGGGGACGGGTGTCGTACATGATTTTCGATGCCGGCAAAAAGGATTGGAGTGTTGGAAAATGATCTCCGATGTGTACGACGATGGATGGGGCGGCTGTTTGAGGGGCGCGTTCCTCATCGATGTACACCGGCGTCTTTCGGGTCGTGTAAAGACATTCTAATACCCTCGATGAGTAGAAGCGGTGCATAGCTCCTCGAATCGACACGTCGTTTTCCGCACAATAGAAAGGGCCTGTGGAATGACGCTCGTGGGGTAGCGGCCTGAGAGAAACCCTCTCTTTAAAAGATGCCTCATCGGGCACGACCTGCGACATTAAAAGTCAAGACCCGGCCCGTGATGATTGAAGAAACCAACGTATAAAAGAAACGTGCCAACACACAGTTTAAAAGGAGACACACAGATGGATCTGAAGGGATCAAAAACCGAGAGGAACCTGTTAACCTCATTCGCCGGCGAATCCCAGGCGCGAAACCGTTACACGTACTTCGCCAGCCAGGCACGAAAGGAAGGATACGTGCAGATCGCCGATATCTTCGCCGAGACCGCCGACCAGGAAAAGGAGCACGCAAAGCGCTTCTTCAAGTTCCTCAAGGGGGGTGAGGTTGCGGTGGATGCAGAGGTATTGTTCCCCGCCGGAGTCATCGGAACCACCGAGGAAAACCTCAGGGCGGCGGCCATGGGCGAGCACCACGAGCACACAGAAATGTATCCCGGGTATGCGAAGGTCGCCCGGGAGGAGGGATTTGAGGAAATCGCAAAGGTGTTCGAGGCCGTGTCCGTGGCGGAGAAACAGCATGAGAAGCGCTATCTGGATCTGGCCGAGAATATTAAGAACGGCCGCGTCTTTTCGAGAAAACAAAAGGTCGTGTGGCGCTGTCGAAATTGCGGCTACCTCCACGAGGGGAACGACGCACCAAAGGCGTGCCCGGCGTGTGCACATCCCCAGGCGTACTTCGAGCTGCTGGGAGAGAACTGGTAGTGATGATCCGGGTGCATCCCCGGAAAAAAGCGAATCATGATGCGTCGTGATATCGCCATCCCTGCATCACCAATGGGGAATCCCCGATGATACTGATTCGGGGATCCCCTTTCTGTTATTCATTATACTTTTGTACTATTGACAAACACACACGAGAGCTATATTTTACTATATGGACTCATCTGCATTAAGATAACACACGTATAAAGGATGGACAAACGATGTCTGATATCTTCAACGCGCGGGAAATAATGGAAATCGCGGTTCGTGTCGAGGTAAACGGTGCACGCTTCTATCGGAAGGCGGCACAATACATCAACGTCCCCGCATCCAAAGAGCTGCTCTTGGCGCTCGCCGAAATGGAAGACGCACATGAAGAGACCTTCCGCTCATTCATCCGGGAGATAGAGGGAAAAAAGACGGGTGAAGATTTCATCGACCCGGAGGGAGACGCCGCCAGGTATCTCGGCGCCGTCGCAGGGGGGTACGTATTCCCGATCGCGGAAGATCCGTCCGATAAACTGTCGGGTAAGGAGACGCTTTCCGAGATCATCGATTTCGCCATCGGTCTGGAGAAAGATTCTGTGGTCTATTACCTGGGCGTGAAAGAGATCGTCCCCCCCGCCCTGGGACGGGAGCGGATCGACAAAATCATCACCGAAGAGATGCACCACATCACCCTCCTCTCTGATGTGAAACGGTCGCTGTAAGCGGCGGAAAGAGCTGTCATGAATAAGAAATACAATGCGGTCAAGATTACCGATACCGTCTCCTGGGTGGGCGCCATCGACTGGCAGATCCGGGATTTCCACGGATACTCGACGAACAGGGGAACCACCTATAACGCCTACCTGATCATGGCGGATAAGATCACCCTGGTGGACACAGTGAAAAAGCCGTTCGTCGAGGAGCTGATATCCCGCATCTCGTCAATCGTGGACCCGAAAAAGATCGACTACATCATCTCCAATCACTCGGAGATGGATCATTCCGGCTCCCTGGTCGAGATGATGGGGCTCATCAATCCTGAGCGGGTTTATGTATCGAAGATGGGAAAAAAGAATTTGGAGGCCCATTTTCATGAAGATGTGGCGGGAAAGCTCACCGAAGTGAAAGACGGAGAGAAAATCAATCTGGGGAATATGAACGTGACGTTCCTGGAAAGCCGCATGCTGCACTGGCCGGACAGCATGATTTCCTATCTTAAAGAAGAAAAGCTTGTCTTCTCCCAGGATGCGTTCGGGATGCACCTGGCATCCACAGAGCGATTCGCTGATGAGCTGGATGAATCGCTCCTGAAAAGCGAAGCCGCAAAGTATTACGCGAATATATTGCTTCTCTATTCTCCGGTGGTGGCGAAATTTCTCGATAGGGTCACGACTCTGAATCTGGATATCGATATCGTCGCCCCTGATCACGGGCCGATCTGGCGGACCAAAAAGGATATCGAAAAGATCGTGGGTCTCTATGCCGGATGGGCGGAGCAAAAACCGACGAACAAGGCGTTGGTGGTCTATGATACCATGTGGAAGAGCACCGAGAAGATGGCCCGGGCGATCAGCGAGGGCCTGGGCGACGGGGGGAGTGATGTGAAGGTGCTCTCCCTCGGGGCGAATCACCGGAGCGACGTGGCGACCGAAATCCTCAACGCCGGGGCGTTGGTGGTGGGATCACCCACGATGAACAATCAGATATTCCCGACATTGGCGGATACGCTGACGTACCTGAAGGGGCTCAAGCCCAAAAACCTCATCGGCGCCGCCTTCGGCTCCTATGGATGGAGCGGGGAATCGGTGAAGGATTTGAGCCGGATACTGGAGGAGATGGGCGTCGAGCTGGTGGGTGAGGGGATCGGTACACTGTTCGTTCCGGATGAAGAGGCGCTCGGGCGCTGTTACGACCTGGGCAGGGCCGTCGCCGAAAGGCTTTCTCAGTATACGAAATAATATAATAAAGGATGTATCATGACACTGGAAGGCGATAAGCGGGTCTTGTGGCAGTTGAGCTACGGTCTGTACGTGGTCAGCTCCGTAAGAGACGGTGCGTATAACGGACAGATAGCAAATACCATATTTCAGGTCAGCGCCGATCCGCCGCGGATCGTGGCATCCATCAACCGGGAAAACTACACGCATGAATTCATCACCGCAAGCGGTCTATTCGCCGTTTCGATCCTGGACCAGGAGACGCCCTTTCCGTTCATCGGGCTGTTCGGCTTCAAGTGTGGTCGCGATGTGGATAAATGCGCCAAGGCGGAACACATCATCGGCAAGACCGGGTGCCCGGTGATCACGGAAAACGCCCTGTCGTATATTGAGGCGAAGGTGGTTGATTCCATCGAGGTTGAGACCCATACCCTCTTCATCGGAGAGCCGCAGTATGCGGAGATCCTGAAAGAGGGCACTCCCATGACCTACAAATACTACCACGAGGTCATCAAGGGAAAGACACCGGAGAAGGCGGCCACCTACCTGGGCAAGACCTGATGCCGCCCCCAATATGTGAAAAAAACCCCGGCGTGTGAAGACATCGGGGTTTTTTTGTATCTCGTTCCGTCGTCATCGGGATGAGTGAAGGGGCGAAACGGCCCATGTTACTCCTTCGGCAGGGCGCCGCGCTTTTTGAGCCGATCGTAAAAGCGATTGACGGCTTCCTCCTGCTCGGGCGTTTCGATGAAGTTTCGGATCCGCCGCAGTTCGGATATGGCCGTTTCCGGGTCCTCCCCACGGCTGACCCGGTACGCGGCGATGGCGGTGCCGGTCCGTCCGACGCCCAGAAGACAGTGGGCGACCACGTTGACGTCCCGGTCGAACTGCTCGTCTACAAAGTCAACGAACCGATCCAGCTGGGACTGGGTCGGCGGCTCCAGGTTTTCCACCGGCAGGTGCAGCTGTACGAAATAGGGGCGGAACTTGAGCGGCAAGAGAAGCGATTCCTGGGTCAGGGTGACGATGGCGCCCACGCCGTGATCCCTGATGAACAGAAGATCGTCATCCAGGGGGCGGACGAATCCGGGAAAGGCCGAGGCGAAGAGGATGTGTTCATCCCGCCCGGCGGCGGCCACGAATGAGCCTGTGCGGGGTGAATCCTTCATACGTCTCCCAGGAGGGCCTCTTTCAGCTGCAGGGTATTGTGGCACATTTTCGTGGGCGTATGGTGGGCCAGCTCCTCGGGCGTGTGGATGGATTCCGCCAGGGCGTAGATATCGATATCCGAATGTTTCGCCGTGGTCACATCCACGATGGAATCGCCCACGAAGACCGCATGTTCCCGGTCGGTTCCCAGGGCAGTGAGCGCCGCCTCGATCATGTCCGGGGCGGGCTTGGGCTCCTTCACGTCGCCCGCGCCGATGATGTCGACGAAATAGGTGTCGATGCCGAGATGCTTCACCAGCTCCCGGGCATAGGGGCCGTGCTTGTTGGTGGCGATCGCCGCCCCGATGCCGCGGGCCTTGAGCCCCTCGAGGATATCGCCGATCCCATTCTTTACCGGGGTCATCTCCTTGTAGATGGCGTAGTATTTCTCTCGAAATATCTTCACCGCCTGGGAGACGTCGATGTTGGGGAAGATATTCTCCATGGAGACGTTCAGGGGCCAGTGCATCATCTCCTTGAACGCCGCCTCCCGGTCGATCTCCACTCCCAGGGTGTCGATGGTGTGGTTGAACGAGGTGCGTATGGCGTCAAGGGAGTTCACCAGGGTTTCATCCAGGTCGAATATCACGCCGTTGATGCTCTTTGTACATCCCCTGAGGACGTCGGAAAAATCGTTGAAGTGAAATGCGGGAATCCTGTTTTTTGCCGCAAATCGATAGAGATATTTCTTTGCGAACAGGGTATCGGCGTCCTGGGCGGGGCAGCGATCGGAATAACCGTCGCCTGCGTAGACGACATAATCGTATGTGTTTCGAAGCTCTTTGATGACGCACCGCTTGCAGTTGCCGCATCGGTCGCACTCATCGTTGTGATGGGGAAAGAGCGGCACGAGCCTCCCGTTCGGGCCGTCCTCGATATCGTTCGCATATATCGGGATGTCGGAAAGCCCCTCCCGTTCAAGGAGTATATCGATGTAGAATTTGAATCCGTCGCTGACGATGACAACATCGACGCCCCGCTCCTTCATGATCCGATAAAATTCACCGAAACCCGGATCGATGGTCATCATCTCGGGCACGGAGCGCTCGAGCTCCTGCTTGGTTGCGTTGAGACGTTCGAGGATCCGGGAGAACGCCTCCCGGGAGCCGATCTCGCCGTTGATGTATTTGACGTCGATGTCCTCCCACCCGCCGTGGGAGAATTTCTGCAGCATCTGATAGCTGACATCCCCAACACTGATGGTTCCGTCGAAATCGCATGCCACCACGGGTCGCGTTTTATGTTTGAGGGTTTCAGAGAGCATATCTACTCCGTTGCAGTTCGTCTGTGCCGTATGGCTGTGATGAGGGCTGAGTATATTTCCGCCTCGTTGTCCGTTTCCACTCCCAGCTCTATATTCGGTTTAACCGCTTTACCGTGAAAGTCGCTCCCGGCGGTGATGAGAAGACCGCGTGTCCGGGCGAGGTCGAGAATCTTGTTTCTATCTGACGCGTCATGGTGCCCCGACCATACCTCGAGGCCGTCGATGCCGAGATCGATCATGTCATGAATCGTCTCGTCGGTATACTCTCCCGGGTGGGCGAGAATTGCGACGCCGGACGCCTCCCGGATGACCCCGATAATCCGGGCGGCTTCGGTCCCGGAGATTGGCGCATACGCCGGCTTCCCCCCGGCGAGGTAGTCCTGGTAAAAATTCAAGGACGGCGAGTCGGAACGATCCCCGTCCACGTAGCGGGCGAGCTTTCGATTGTGCTTGTTTTCCGTGCGTTTCTTCAGGGCGGCAAGAAAGCTCCTCCCCGTGGGTGCTCTCTCCTTCGATTCGCTGAAGACGTCCTCGCTGTCAAGCGCGAATCCCAAAGCCCGTAAGAGCTCGACCCGTCGCTCGGTCTGTGTCAGGGCCCTGTCCAGCATTCCGTCCAGAAGGTTGACCAACGCACGCGATTCGTGATCGATACCGTATCCCAGGATGTGCACATCGGTCGAGCTGTGTGTCGCCGAAAGCTCCACGCCGGAGACGAAGGGGATGCCGGTTTCATGTGAAAGAGAAATCCCCCGGGGGACGTTTTGGACGCTGTCGTGATCGGCAAAGGAAAGGGCGGCCGCCGATCCGAAGGTGTCTGTGATCATCCGGAATATCTCATCCGGAGAATGCACGCCGTCGGACGAGGCGTCGGTATGTATGTGAAGATCGATCATATGATATTCAGGTGTCGGGGTGTACCATGCCGGTTTGCGTTCAGGGGCACGGGAAGGACAGTCTCCATCACCGGGCGCAGTCCTCCGGGTCGCCCCCGGCCTTTTTTACGGCGTGGGGAAGGGCGGGGGCGATGATCTCCAAGCATTCAATCACGGCCTTCGGGCTTCCGGGGAGGTTGATGATAATCGTTTCACCCCGCATTCCCGCCACGGCCCGGGAGATCATGGCATGGGGCGTTTTTTTCAGGCTTTCGGCACGCATGGTCTCGGGGATGCCGGGAATCTCCCGATCGATCACGCGCATGGTCGCCTCGGGCGTGACGTCCCGGGGCGAAAGCCCCGTGCCGCCGGTGGTCAAGATCAGGTTTGCCCCTCTTTCATCCGCGAAATGGACGAGGCGGGATGCGATACGGTCCACCTCATCGGGGACTATTTCAACGCCCGCGACACGCGCCCCCATCTTTTCGAGGTAAAACACGATGGCCGCGCCGCTGGTATCCTCTCTTTTGCCCACCGACGCCTTGTCGCTGACGGTCAGCACACAGGCGATGATGTCCGGTGTCTTCGTGTCGCTCATTGCGCAAACTCACCGGAAGATGCCGATACCGTCAGGACGTCCCCCACCCGCAGGACTCCTCCCTTCAGAACCCGAACGAAAATTCCCTCCCTCGGCATCACGCAGTCTCCCACGGCGCGGAAGATGGCGCAGGGGGCGTGGCATTCCTTTCCGATCTGGGATACCTCAAGGACGATACCGTCTTTAGTGGTGATGATCGTCCCCACCGGGAGGGACACCAGGTCGAGCCCCTTGGTCGTGATGTTTTCCGCAAAGCTGCCGGCGGAGACATCATACCCATTTTCAATCACCGTATCGATGCTCTCCTGGGCCAGCATACTCACCTGTCGGTGGGCATATTTGGGGCTGTCCGTGAGGCCGGCGTGGCCGTCGCCCACGATGCCCCACTGTTCCTTCAACTCAACCTCACTGACCGGTTTCTTTACCACGCCTGTGGTTTCCGATACGTTGATGGAAAGAATCGTTCCGGTACGTGTCATGGTCGGTTCTCCTCTCTGATAAATGTCCCGCTTTTACCGCCGGATTTTTCCAAAAGCCTCACGTCCGTAATCACGGCGGTGCGGTCGACCGCCTTGACCATGTCGTATATGGTCGCCGCCGCAGTCACGACGCCCACGATCGCCTCCATCTCGACACCGGTGCGCCAGACCGCGCGGGCGGTCACCGTGATATCGACGGCGTAGTGTTCCTCATCGAGCTCAAAATCCGCCGATACCTCGCTGATCGGTATCGGGTGGGCAAGGGGAATGAGCTCCGGTGTTTTCTTTGCCGCCATAACGGCGGCGATGCGTGCCGTCGCCAGCACATCCCCCTTTTTGATGCGGTTTTCCCGGATGAGCGCAAAGGTTTCAGGCGTTACCAGGACCCTGCCTGCGGCGACGGCGATCCTTTCCGTCTTGGGTTTCTCTGATACGTCAACCATCTTCGCCGAACCGTGATCGTCGATATGAGTCAGTTTCATATCACCCCCCTATCTCGGACATGGAGCGCTGGCACGTTCTGATTCGGCCCGAGGATATGTGGTGCCTCTTCGGCTTGTTTTTGAGCACTTCCAGGATGAAATCGCCGATGGACTCAAGATCGTTTCCCCCCCTGATGAGCGGAAGGATGTGCGCCTCGTCGTCGGAGAAGAGACAGCTCCTGATGCGCCCGTCGGCCGTGACACGGATACGGTTACACCGATCGCAGAAGTGACAGCTGACCGGTGTGATGAATCCCAGGGTGCCGGAAAATCCCGGAATCTTAAAATCCACGGACGGTCCCGCCCCGGAGCGTGTGTCCAATGCATCAAGCTCGTGTCGGGTCTTGATGACGGCTCTGAGTTCATCCAGGGGCACAACCAGTTGTTTATTCCAATCCTTTGTCCCGTTCATCGGCATGTATTCAATGAACCGGACTGAGAGGGGACGATCTTTCGTCAGCTCGATGAAATCGAAGATTTCATCATCATTGAAATCCCTAATCAGGACAACGTTGATTTTTACCGGATCCATGCCCGCGGAAAGCGCGGCATCGATTCCCCTCATGACGGCATCGAACTCGTCCCTGCGGGTTATCTGGAGGAACTTTTCCCTCACCAGCGTATCGAGGCTGATGTTCACCCGGCGTATGCCTGCATTGAAAAGTTCCTCGGCCTTCTCCTCCAGGAGCACTCCGTTTGTGGTCATGGAGAGGTCGGTAAGGCCCTTCACATCCCCGATCATCCGGACGAGCTCCGTGATATCCCGGCGAATCAGCGGTTCTCCGCCTGTCAGGCGAATCCTCTGAAATCCCACACTCGCCGCGGCTCGAACGAGGGTGACGATCTCCTCGAACCGCATAACCTCGTCGTGGCCGATCTGAGTGACCCCCTCCTCGGGCATGCAGTAACGGCAGCGGAGGTTGCACCGGTCGGTGACGGACAGACGCATGTAATCGATGGTGCGGGAGTACCCATCTGTGGGTGCGTGCCCGGCGACGGGGATGCTCGTCTCTTTCGTGTCACGATGCAAGGGGTACGTCCTTTCCGGTGTCCCGTCCGCTGTATCCCCCCAGGGCTTCCAGGCGGGTGATGAAGTCGGGGGAGGCGATGATCTCGAGAAGCGAGGCCACACCTGAGTGCGAAAGGTGTCTCTTCGGGATTACCAGGTCGTAACGCTCTTCCTCCACCGGGATGAAATCCAGATCGAGGGCCGTGGCCGCCGCCTGTATCCCGAGACCGCAGTCGGCCCGTCCCGACGCGATCCGGACCGCCACGTTCATGTGGGTGAATTCCTCCCGATCGTAGCCGGTGATATCAGACGCATCCATGCCGCCCGCCTTGAGCAGATAATCGAGCAGGATGCGGGTTCCGGATCCCCGCTGTCGGTTGACAAAGACCACATCGTCCCGTAAGAGATCCGCGATGTCCCGGATACCCAGGGGATTATTCTTCTTCACGATAAGGCCCTGCTGCCGGTGGGCCAGGGTTACGAGGGATATGTCATGGCCTGTCAGGTATTTTTTGATTGCCGGAATGTTGTATTCTCCGGTCTTTTCGTCCAAGAGGTGGGAGCCCGCCATGTGGCATTCGCTGTTCTTCAGCGCCATAATGCCGCCCAGGCTTCCCACGTTTACCGATGCCAGGGATACCGGAAGGCGAAAGCTTCCCATCAGGGACGACAGCAGGTCGAGGCTGATATCGTGGCTCCCGATGATCATGACGGCGTTCATGATGTCCGTTTTCGGCTTCAGAAGAATCGCGGGGGCCGTGTCTCCCTTCTTGAGGCCTTCGCTCATGGCGGCCGTTCTGATGATGCCGTCGGCCCGGACCATGGTGGTGATGTTGCCCGCCCCCCGGGGAAGCGGAGATGCGACGAGTCTTTTGTCTATTTCGGCGATATGCACCCGCAGAAGCTCTTCGTTCCCGGTCTTTTTCGGGATATCCCGGAGCACCGTCACCGGTACCGTGTCATCGACGGGCACAGGCAGCCCCAGCATCCGGTGGATGAGGGGACGAATCACAAACCGATACGAGAGAATCGCCGATACCGGGTATCCGGGAAGCCCAATAACCGGTTTTCCGCCGATTGCGCCCAGGATCGTCGGCTTGCCCGGCATCATGGCGATGCCGTGAACTATGACGGTTCCGAGAGATTCAATGATCGAGCGGGTGTAATCCCTGCTTCCCGCGGAAGACCCGGCCAGGACGATGACCATGTCCGATGACGCGGCCGCAGTCAAGACGGCGTTTCTTAACATCTCCGGATCGTCGGGGGTGATGTCACATCGCCTGGGATCGGCGCCGTCCTCTTTGAGGAGAGCCGAGATCACGGCAGTGTTCGATTCAAACACCTTTCCCACGGGCGGGGGTGTGTCGGTCGGCTCGATGATTTCACTCCCGGTGGGAATGAGGGTGACGACGGGGCGTTTCTTGACCGGTATCTCTGCGTGGCCGGCGCTGATGAGCGCGCCGACGTCATAGGGGCGCAGCCGCCGTCCCTGTCCCACAACCGGCTCCGTGGCGACGGTATCCTCCCCAACCGCCCGGACGTGCTGATAGGGGAGTGCGGATGAGACTATTTCGATCGTGCCGTCTTCCAATACGTCTACGTCCTCGATCATGATGACGGCGTTTTTATCTTCAGGGAGGGGCGCCCCGGTGTTGATGTAGACGGCCTGGTAATCCTTCCCGTCCCCCGCGGTCAGGACGAGGGGCGAGGACTCGGTGGCGCCCAGTGTGTCCTTTGCGTCCACGGCCACACCGTCCATGGCGGCGCTGTGATAGTGCGGTGAGGATATCTTCGCGAACAGGGTTTTGGATGTGACCCTCCCCGAGGCGTCACCCGTCGGGATGGTCTCTTCACCCAGAAGATCATCAACACATATGTGTGAGACGAGCAGATCCAACGCCTCATCCAGAGGCGTTTTTTCCAGGTATATGTCTCTTTTCGGCTTGGACATATTGCGTCGTCTTTCGCTATCCGATGATATCCGCATAGCGGAATATGGTGACCTTTTCCCCGCCGGCGTAGCCTTCACGGTTTTCGGGAATCATCAAAAGCCCGTGGCTTGAGATCATCGTGGTAATGATGCCGGACTTTCCGAGCATGGGCGTCGCCGTCGGGAGATCGGTTCCGTTATCGTCTGTCAGCGATATCGGGATAAAAGTACGCCTCCCCGGCGAGCCGGGAACGCTCCGAGAAAGCTGTGCAGATACCTGGGATGGAAAGGGAACGGGATGTTTCTCTCCCCCGATACCCCTGATAAACGGCGCAATGAAGGCGAGGAATACCACGAGCGCCCCCATCGGATGTCCGGGGAGGCCCACAACGGGGGTGTCGTCAACAATACCGAAGATGGTGGGTTTCCCCGGCTTGACGGCCACGCCGTGCACCAGCACACCCGGCCCCCCCAGGGAGTCGATGGCAGAGAGGGTGAAGTCTTTCGCCCCCACGGAACTCCCCCCGGAGAGGAGGACCAGGTCGGCCTCCTTGATGCCCCGTGCGATGGTGTCCTGTATCACGGCAAGGTCGTCCGGGGCGTTTTCCAAACGAATCGGCACCCCCCCCGCCTGCATCACGGCCGCAGACAGGATGTATGTATTGATGTCCCGCACGCAGCCTTCCGGGGGAGACAGACTTGGCTCGACGATCTCGTTGCCGGTGGAAAAGACGGCGACTCGGGGCCGCTCATGAATGCGAAGGCTGCAGACTCCCGCGGCATACAGGGCGCCGATATCATGGGGGCGAAGTCTCACCCCCCCATTCACCAGCACGTCATTATCTTTCATATCCTCGCCCGGGACGACCAGGTTCTCAAGATGACCGACTCCCTTTCTGATTTCCAGGGTCGAATCGTCTATGAGATCGGTATACTCCTGCATGACGACGGCGTCGGCCCCTTTTGGGATGCTGCCGCCGGTGACGACCCGGACCGCCTGGCCGGATTCCAGGGAGATGTGGGCAGGGGTGCCCACCGGGATGTCGCCTGTCAGGTCGAGGTAAACCGGGATGGACGATCCGGCGCCGTGTGTGTCTCCGCTGACGACGGCGTATCCGTCCACCGTTGAGCGAAAAAAACGGGGCACCTGTTCCGGTGCGCGAACGTCATGTGCGGCCACCCTGCCTGTCGCGTTCAGCGTTTCGACCGTTTCCACCCCCGTAACGGCGATATATCGACCCAGCAACGTCTCAAATTCGTCCGCCGGGGTGAGGGTGAGAAAATCCT
Source organism: Candidatus Zymogenaceae bacterium (assembly GCA_016931225.1). NCBI lineage: Bacteria > Deltaproteobacteria > Candidatus Zymogeniales > Candidatus Zymogenaceae > Candidatus Zymogenaceae bacterium. Next base: position 127,328 of record JAFGFE010000031.1, on the reverse strand, counting down.
TGCGTATCGTCATCGATGAATCGTCGCCTGAAATGACATGTGTTCATTCTCTATGTGCCGGCTCTTCTGCAACATTTATTATATGTGTTTGGGGGTTGCATAAAAGCCCGGGTCACATGAAAAAATATAATATCGGTTATTCCCCGTATAAGCGGCGCATCTCAAAGAGACCGTGCACGTCGGCGGGTTATCGATCATTCGCCGCGGCTTTTGGGAGAATTCCTATATCTCGCAGTCAATATAAAACCCGTCAATCAGAGCAGATACGCAGCGTGCCGGCGCAAAATAATATTACAATATAACACACATAACGGTGTGATTCCACGGGATTATATCAAAAAAAGTTCCTTTTCAGTATGTGACGACCGACTGGGCCTTGAAGGAGATATATACCAATTTTCCAATTGTCAGGCCCATCTCTTCCAGTGATCTCATGGTGATGTGGATGCTGAACCGCTCGCCGACATCCACGGTGAGGCTGACGGCGGGTCCCTCTTTTTCAATGGCCACGATCTCGCCGATGAACTGGTTTCTGGCGCTGCTTTCTATTCTCTTATTGGAAACGATGATGTCCTTCGGATCGATGGTGATATGACGGGCGGAGTTCACGGGGTTTGCGAGAGATACGGCGATGCGGCCGGTGTCGAATATCGGCTCGCCGTTTTGTGTTTTCGGGGTGCCGGAAAATAGGTTCTTCAACCCGAAATCGTGAGGCTTTCCCTCCAGCAGCGTCAGGACGTAATCCGCCAGGTGATATGCATGGTGGAGGTTATGGGTGGAGAAAATGATGGTCGTATCGTACCGTTGATTGATATCTCGAATGATCTGTTCGATCTTCGCCACATTATGGATGTCGACATTGGCCGTCGGCTCGTCGAGGAGCAGCACCCGGGGACGGATCGACAGGGCCCGGGCGATGGCCACGCGCTTCGTCTCGCCGCCGGAGAGGGTTCGGGCGTTTCGATCTTTCAGGTGAAGGAGCCCCACGGTTTCGAGGGCCCTGTCGACCTCACGAATTATGTCGTCTTTTGACGCGCCGCGGTACACGAGCCCCATGGCGACGTTCTTTGTGACCGTGGACTGGAACATCGTCGGTTCCTGGTGCACCAGAGTGATGTGCTTTCTCAAGTTATAGAGATTGTGATCGGTCAGGTCGATGCCGTCAAACCGGAGGGAGCCGGAGCTTTTTACAAGGAGGAACGACAGGATGAGAAGCAGGGTGGTCTTGCCCGAGCCGTTGGGACCGACAAGGGCGTAGATGCCGCCGGCGTTGAACGAATAGGACGGAATGTCAAGGACGACTGTGCCGTTATATTCCTTCTTCAATTCGGAAATCTCGATGATGGCGTCGTTGTTCATCGAAGGCCCACCTATTCTCCCAGCGCCCTGAGCCGGTGCAAAACGATGTTTACGGAAAAGGCGAGGAATATCAGAATAATTCCGAGGGCGATTCCCAGGGCGAACTCGCCCTTGCTTGTCTCAAGCATAATAGCCGTGGGGATGGTACGGGTGAATCCCTTTATGTTGCCGCCCAGCATCATGGCGGCGCCCACCTCCGCCACAACCCGGGCGTAGCCGGCCACGATGGCCACAAGGTAGCCGATGCGTCCCTCCCTGACAACAGCAAGATACGACTGCATGGGGGATGCGCCCAGTGTCAGGGCGGTATCCCTGACCTTTGTATCGATGCCCTGGGTGACGGAAATCGCAAATGATGTGATGATCGGTATGCACAGGATCGTCTCTCCCAGAATGATTGCCCAGGGGGTGAAGAGAAGGCCCAGAAACCCGAGGGGACCTTTACGTGAGAGAAAGGAATAGCCCATCAATCCCACAACGGTGGTGGGAAGCGCCATGAAGGTATTGAATAACGTCACCAGCGACGCCTTTCCTCGGAATTCGAAACCACCGATGAAAAAGCCGAGGGGGAGGGCAATGGCGGAGCCGAGGAACGTCGCCGTCAGGGAGCAGTAGAGGGACGTCAGGACGATTTGGTATACTTCCCGATCGAAGGAGAAGATCAGAATCAGGGCCTGCCAGAGACCGTCGGTCAGGTATCGTATCGTGTCAAAGTGCATGGAGAGAGGGCATCCGGTTAAAAAGGGAGGAGGGGGTGCCCCCCCCTCCCTTTACGTGTTTTATTACAGAAGAACGACTATTCCGCGTTCGGGTAAAAGAGCTGCGTATCAAATTTCTTGTAGTCGGCGATGAGCTGCTGGCCTTTTTCGGACGTGATCCACTCCAGGAACGCCTTCGCACCCTCGTAGTTGACGGTGTCGATGGTTTCCGGATTCACGGTGATCACCGAGTACTGGTTGAACAGGATCGGATCTCCCTCGACCATGACCTCAAGATCGATTTTATCATCGAAGGTGTAGGAGAGATAGGTGGAATTGTCGGCAAGGGCATAGCCCCTCTTCTCATTCGCCATCAGAAGCGTCGGCCCGATACCGGCGGCGGCCTCTATATACCAGTCGCCCTCGGGGGCAATGCCTGCCTCGTCCCAGATCAACAGCTCCTTCACATGAGTTCCGGAATTATCACCCCGGGAGACGAACAAAGATTCCGTCTCGGCGATCTTTGTGAACGCCTCGGAGGCGCTCTCAAGACCCTTTATACCGGCCGGATCATCCGCGGGACCGATGATGTAGAAGTTATTGTACATCACCTCTTTTCTGTCCAGGCCGTATCCCTCGTCGATGAACTGCATCTCCAGGGATTTGGCATGAACCAGCACCGCGTCGGCGTCACCGTTTCTTGCGTATTCCAGGGCCTTGCCGGTGCCCGCATAGATATATTTCAGGTCGATGCCCGTATCTTCCTTGAAGATCGGGATGAGGTAGTCGAGCAGGCCGGTATCGACCGTGCTGGTGGTTGTCGCAACCGTAATCTCATCGGCCGATGCCACCCCAAAAAGGAGCGTCAGCGCGAAGAGCAGTAAAACACTGACTCTAAGAAATTTTTTCATGTTGATTCCTCGTGTGGAATATATTACATAAGTAAGCCGCTATCCGTACTGAGCGGGGATTATTCTCCCGCACTCGGGTAGAACAGCACCTTATCCTGGAGCCTGAAATCGCCGATGAGGGTCTGTCCCTTTTCGGAGGTCATCCAGTCGATGAGAGCCATGGCCCCGTCATGATTGACGGTAGGATGCAGTTCCGGATTCACGTCCATAATGCCGTAGGGGTTGAAGAGGATCGGGTCTCCCTCAACCAGGATCGGCTGGTCGGTCTTGCCGTCGGCTACATAGGCGATATAGGTGCCGCGATCGGTCATGGTATAGCCTCCCTGTTCAAAGGCCATCACAAGGACGGCGCCCATGCCCTGTCCCGCTTCCATGTACCATTTCCCATCGGGCGTTACTCCCGCCTCGTTCCAGAGGATAAGCTCCTTCTTGTGCGTGCCGGAGTCGTCGCCCCGGGATACGAAGAGGGATTCCGTCTCGGCGATCTTCTTCATGGCTTCCACAACGCTCAGTCCGGAAATGCCGGCCGGGTCGTCGGCGGGGCCGATGATGATGAAGTCGTTGTACATCACGTCTTTTCTGACGGTGCCGTATCCGCCGGCCATGTATTCATCCTCGGACGGACGGGCGTGAACCAGCACCACGTCGACGTCGCCGTTCCTGCCCAATTCCAGGGCCTTACCGGTGCCCACGGAGATGATTTCCACCTCGACGCCGGTGTCGGCGGTGAATTCCGGGAGCAGGTAATCCAACAGCCCAGAGTTATAGGTGCTGGTGGTTGTGGCCAGCTTGATGCTGTCGGCGCTCAGGGCGGGGGCTGCAAAAAGCCCCACCACGAGAAGGCCGGCAAGCATCAGGGTCGAGAAAAGCTTCGCACGTTTCATGATACCTCCTGAATAAATAATGGTAACCAGCGTTTTTGAGTGCAGGAAAGAAACGAACGATTTTCCGCCAAAAAAACGCACCATGTCTTGGTGCGGATACGTTACGGAATAGGTCGTGTGGAGGAATACCACCGACGACCTGCCGTTCTCCTTTCCAAGCACGGGGGGTCCGACCGTTTCCCGTCGGACCGTATCGTCCTCACGACCATAACAGGTGGACATACCCGAAAAAGGCATGGCCCCCTCCCGTAGGTCGAGAGGATCGGAGAACAATATGTGGAAATATCATAGATGAAATATTACTCGATTGTCAAGGTATTTCGTTTTGGGTGCCTGGGTGGAAAACTGTTTCGACCGAATTATGTTTGTGTGAAAATGAAATATCCATCACCCCGATACGTCGGAGATATATGAAAGGTGAGAGGACCGCACACGTCTTTTGTACTCCAAAATGGATCATGATCGGCGGAGCCGGTATCCTCACGATGTCCATCACCTTTTTCAGTTTTTCTCCGATAAATGTGACGGATCATAGTATAATAAGAATTTAGTGTTGAAAACGCATCGAAACCGGAGCCGACATGAACTCGATGAAGGATATCATCATCTTCTGGATGATTGCGACGCTGGCAATATATATCCCGCTGAATCTCTACGTGTTTTTGAAGGGAAACCTTGCATTGAGCCTCACAGGCCTCTGGTTTCGTGTGTACCTGGTCGTTTTTGTGCTGCTGGCGCTGGTTTTTCCGGCAAGCCGCATTCTGAGGGTCGTCGCACCGGGTGAGCCCGCTATGATTACCTCGTGGATCGGATCGTTCTGGCTGGCGGTGGTGTTCTATCTCTTTTTGTTGGGGCTGGTGGTGGATCTCTTCAGATTCGCCAATTTCATTGTTCCGTTTATACCCGCCTTTATCGAGAATAACCGCATCGTTATCGGTCGGATCGCCGCCGCCTTCGTTTTCGCGTCATTGACCGTCACGTTCGTCTGGGGGTATATCAACGCAAAGAACGTGCGGGTGCGCTCGATTCCCCTCGCCATCGTGTCGCTGGGGGAGGTGAAAAATCCACTGACGGTGGCGTACATCTCCGATGTTCACATCGGATACGAGGTGGGGGAGCGCCATCTTGCGGATATCGTGGAAAAGGTCAACGGGGCCGATCCGGACCTGATACTTATCGGGGGTGATCTCTTGGAGGAGCCTCCGGTACTCATCGAGGATATGCTCGATACCCTGTCTCTCCTAAACGCGCCGTACGGCGTGTATGCGACCGCGGGCAATCATGAATTCTATACGGGTCTTTCCGCCGGGAGGGATTTCATGAATCGTGCGGGAATACGTCTCCTCATCGATGAGGTGAAGACGATAGAGGGACTTTTAAACGTGGCGGGCCTGGTGGATCCCTCGGGAAACAGGGCGGGGCTTGGTTCCCGGGACGCGTTTCGGCGGATGATGGAGGAGAGAGACGAAACGCTCCCGACCGTACTCCTGTATCACTCGCCGGTGCGCATCGAAGAAATCGCAGCATCGGGGGCCGTCGACCTGATGCTTTCGGGACACACCCACAACGGACAGTTCTTCCCCGTGAATATGATCACGAATCGCATGTTCCGGGTGGCATATGGACGGGCGGAAGTGGATGGGATGCACCTCTATGTCTCCAGCGGCGCCGGCACCTGGGGGCCGCCCATCAGGGTGGGGAGTGAATCGGAGGTTGTGATCTTCACTCTGACGGCACGGTAGGACGGGTTCCCCGTTCAGACGTGTTTCCTGATGAACAACAGATCGCACAACCCGATGGTCATCTTGGGCAGAAAGTAGGTTGCGCTGTAGTGCCCCGAGGGGAAGGGGAAGTAGAACTCCCGGAAGTTTCCGCCTTTGAGCCGATTTTCAGCGAAGAACTCCCTTTGACGTCGGGCGAATTCATAGCGCACCACCGGGTCCTGTTTGGCCTTTACCGAAAGGATAGGGATCGTAATGCGGTTGACATATTTCATCGGGTTGACCGCCGGCCACAGCGCCTCGATTTCCTCCCCGGTGAGCCCCAGGTCTTCCACCAGTCCCTTCCTCGCGAAACCAGCCTCGATGTTTTTCGGATCGGTCACGAAATCCCTCAGGTATCCTCCCGAAAGATTGAGCACCGCGGCGCTGAGGATGTCGTCCGGGGCGCCGTCAATCAGATCGGGAGTATGCTTTTTCAGAAACCGATAATACCGGGAGGTGTGAGCCAGGGCCATGACGAGAAACGTCGCCCCGATGCTGGTGCCGACCCCCCCGATCCTGGTGATGCCACGGGAGAGGAAAAAGAGAAGGCCGCCCAACACATCGGCGATGCCCTGGGAGAAAGAGACGAGTGTCTCGTACATATTGGCGGAAAAGACCCGCTCCCCGGGTACGCTCTCCGTGTCCTGTGGATCGTAGCGACCGCCGTGATATGGATGCACCATCTCAAGGCTTGTATAGCCGAATTTCGCAAGCAGCGTTCCCAAACGATTGAAGGCCCGCTCTTCGGCCCTGAGATTTGAGAGGATGATAACCCCTTTTTCTCTCCCCCCGGGGTAGAGCCATGCCCTAACCCGGTTGTTGACGGGGGAGGGGGATGTGATCCTGCTGGGAAATGTCACCAAGCCGGTCTTTTTTGATTCGATGAGATCGTCGAAGGTCGTCTCCCGGCCGTCCTCGGTCTCAAGGACGAAAGGGGTGCGTGGGTCGGGAAAGATATTTTCGGGAAATTCAGTGCTGAATGAGGTCAGACGATCCTCGTACTGCTCCCGTGTCATGGGGCTTCCGTCGTCATTGCGGCCCCAGGTTCCCGGTTTGGGATCCGGGCGATCCCGCAAGCCCTGAAGCTTCAGGTCGTGAGACCGAACCCCCTCCTCACAGCTTCCGGCACGCACCACATCCATCAGAAGATGCAGGTACGAGTACGGACTTTTTGAGTCTTTTCTGGAAGTCATGCGTGTGTCGCTTCGGTTATTCCATTCCCTCGATGAGGCTTTTGGCGTTGATGCCCAGGTCCTTCAGGTAATACCCCCCCTCGAGGAGGGCGAATCGCCGTCCAGAGGCGTATTTTTCCGCCGCCTCCTTCACCGTCTCACCGATGGTTTTGTAGTCCTCGGTCATCAGGGTGCCGCCCCAGTCTTTTATATAGGTATCGAAACCGGCGGATACGCCGATGATGTCATAGGGGGCCGCCTCCTTCAGCTCCTGGTGACACAGGGCGAGGAACTCCATGCGGTTGGACGACTGGATGTTGATCACCGTTACTTCCCCTCCGTGGTATTTTCTGCCGGAGAAGAAATTATCCGTGCCGTCGCCGAAATGGAGATCGATATCGAGGACCACGGCGCGATTGATTTTTCCCTCATCGATGAGCTTCGTCAGCGCCACGGCCATGTTATTGAAGAAACAAAATCCCCAGTTGCTTCCGGGGCTCGCGTGGTGTCCCGGCGGTCGGATGAGGCCGAAGGCGGGGGTTCCGGTCATGGCGGTCTCGGCGGTCATGATCGCCCCCCCGGCTGAGAGGAGCGCCGTTTCAAACCGCCCCGGATCACGCCGCTCCGCATCGATGAGGGAGGGAACATGAACCCGGGCGATGTCGTTTTCGGTGGCGGGCGCAGGCTTTGTGAATCGATAACCGTTTTCCGAAAGGACCGCGTGGATGTTCTTGACACGCTCGGGTCGTTCCACCGAGGCGGTGGGGTAATCGGTGAGGAATCGATCATGATATATGATTTTTGTTTTAGGCATGACAACCTCCCGGAAGGATAAAAAGATCCTCCATTAATACAGCGTATGTGTACCTGATTGTATCAAATGGATCAGTCAAACACCAGCCGAAGCTTTTTTAGAAGCGATGTGTCGGCCAATAAGTGTTCGGTGGGCATGTCGCATGCCACCATACCGTCGGACATGACCACAGATCTCTCCGTCAGCGCTGCCGCAAGAGTGATGTCATGGGTGACGATCAGCTTGGTCTTTTCGATAGATCTGATGATGCGCTTCAGTTCAAAGACGCCTTCGGGATCGAGATTCGCGGTCGGCTCGTCGAAAACGATGATGTCCGGCTCCATGGAGAGTATCGTCGCGATGGCCGCGCGCTTTTTTTCGCCGAAGCTGAGGTGATGGGCGCTTCGATGGTCGAATCCGTCCAGCATCATGGATGACAGGGCGGATGTGACCAGAAGATTCACAGCGTCATCGTCAAGCCCCATATTCTTCGGGCCGAAGGCCACGTCGTCAAACACCGTGGGACAGAAAAGCTGGTCCTCGGGATTCTGAAAGACAATACCGATTTTTTTCCGTATGTCGCGGGCCGTTTTTCTGGAGAGTCGTATACCGGATACGGTAATGGTTCCGCTTGCCTCGACGAGACCGGGAAGCGTCAGTATCAGCGTGGATTTCCCCGCACCGTTGGCGCCCATGACCGCCACGGATTCACCGGGGTCGATCCGGAGGCTTACGCCCCTGAGGGCCTCCGATCCGTCGGGGTAGGTGTAGAAAACGTCTTTGATGTCGATGGCCGGTGTGGCGTTCATTACAGGATATTCCCCCACAGACGGATGGCGGCGGCCGCCGGCAGTGTCAGCAATAGAAAAAGATAGTCGAATACCGTGAGGCGCTCGGTGCCGGTCATGATATAGCTGCTGTCATACCCCCGAGCCTTCATGGCGAGATAGGTCCGCTCGCCCCGCTCAAGGCTTCTCAAAAACAGCGCCCCGATCACATAGCCGATAATCGGCGCGTGCCATATCCACCTCCCGCCGTACATCCGGGCGTCCCTCGCCCGGGAAATGCGTTCCATCTCGTCGATAAGGAGAAATTGGTAGTGGTACATGAACGAGAGGGTGTCGGTCATTACGGAGGGGATTTTCATCTCCCTGAGCCCCGTCAAAAGGTCGGTGAAGGGGGTGGAGGAAAGAAGAAGCGTCATCAGCAGGATGGCGAGCGTCGCCTTGGCGGTCACGCCGAAGAGCACGAAAAGCCCCGCACGGGATACCGAGAGGCCCCATATGCCGAGGGGGACCGGCGGTACGTTCGGGTCCGGAGTGACGAAGGGAACGGCGATAAGGGCAACCAGCACAAAGGGGGTGATGACCAAAAGACGCTTGATATAAAGCCTCGGGCCGATGTTCGACATGAAAAGCAGCACCAGGACCAAAAGAGAGTAGAGGGCGAACTTCACCATATCCTCCGGCGAGGTGCTGACGATCAAAAAGACGATACCGACGAGAGCGATGAACTTCGTCTTCGGATTCAATCCCCGAATGGGGCTTGGAATCTCGCTTTCGTGGTCGAGAAAATGGTGTTTCATGATAAAATCCGAGAAAGAATAGTATACAGAATAGCCGGTGATGCTGGCAAGCCTTTTCTCGTCGGAAACCGAGGGAGGATCAATGTGTCATTTCCTCTGTATATACACCGAGGCCGATATCAATATTGGATATTCGGTGACAGGTTTTTATTGAATTTTTTATTCAGGTGTGGGAGAATGATGATACAAAGGGCGGGTTTGACTGATTGAGCAGTGCAGGAGACACCAGGAAACACGACTCAGATGATACAACGATTTGTTCCGAAAGCGGACCTGGTCCTTATCCATCCCCCCAGTACCTTCGATTACGCCGATCGTAAGGCGTTCCTCGGTCCCATCAGCGATGTCGTGCCGTCAACCCCGCTTTTCGAGATGTATCCGATAGGATTTTCGTCCATCGCGGAGCACCTCTCCAAAAACGGCGCCTCCGTCCGTATCATCAATCTGGCCTATCTGATACTTAAGCGGCCGAACATGGATGTGCGGCGGTTCCTGAGACGGCTCAGGGCCCGGGCCTTCGGCATATCCCTTCATTGGCTCCCCCACGCCCACGGGGCCGTGACGCTTGCCCGCATGCTCAAGGAAGTACAGCCTGACGTCCCGGTGATTTTTGGCGGCTACTCCTCCACCTATTTTCACCGTGAAATCATCTCATATCCATTCGTCGATTTTATCCTGAGGGGCGACTCCACCGAGCGGGCGACGCTCAAACTGGTCGAAGCCATCAGAAACGGTGGAGATTTCTCTCAGGTGTCGAACCTCACCTGGAAGAAGAACGGACGAATCATCGTCAACGATCGGATGATCGTGGAGACGCACCTCAACGATTTTACCAACGACTACCGCACCATGTTTCGAAAGGCGGTCAAATACTGCTCGCCCGTCGCCATGACCCCCATACATGACTGGTGGCGTTATCCGATTACCATGATGGTGACCTGCCGGGGGTGTAAAAACAACTGCGCGTTCTGCGGTGGGTCGAACTTCGCCATGAAGCGCTTCCTCGACCGACGGGATGTCGCTTTTCGGGACCCGGAACGGGTGGCGCGGGATGTGAAGGATCTCTCCCAATTTACCACGGCGCCCATCTTTATCGTGGGGGACCTCAGACATGCGTCGGACGCCTACGCCCGGACCATTATTGATCGATTGGTCGAGGGAAGAGTACAAAACCACCTGGTACTGGAGCTGTTCAACGCGGCGCCAAAGGCGTACTTCGAGGCGCTGGGGAGTCTCGCGCATGTGAATTTCGAGATATCGCCGGAGACCCACGACGACGCCCTCAGGAAGCGATCGGGGAAGCCGTATACCACGCAACAAATAGAGGACAACATCACCTGGGCGTTGGAAAACGGCATAGAGAAGTTCGACGTGTTTTTCATGATCGGCATTCCGGGCCAGGACGAGGCGTCGGTGATGGAGACGGTGGAATATGCAGGATTGCTGATGAGACGATTCGGCACGCGGGTGATGCCATTCATCGCGCCGCTGGCGCCTTTCCTCGATCCGGGAAGCCTCGCCTTCGAGCACTCGGACAGGTACGGATATACGGTACTCTTTCGCACGTTTAAAAAACACCTGGAGGCGTTGGAGAAGCCGTCGTGGAAATACATGCTCAATTACGAGACGGAGCATCTCTCCCGAGACGACATCGTCAGGGTCACCTACGAGGCGGGAAGACGGCTCAACGACCTGAAGCGGGAGACGGGCCACATAGACGTGAGAACCCACGAGACGGTGGCCCGGCGCATCGAGGAGAACGTGTTGCTGATGAAAGAGGTGGATCTCTTGGTGGACACGGATGGGAATCCAAAGGGGGCGGCGGCCGGAGAAAAACTGAAGAAGATGATGATAACGGACATGTCCCTCACCGCGGGCGTAATCTGCGACAACGAGGAGATCAAGTGGCCGGTTTTCACCTCGGGATTTCGATTCATCAGGATCGCACACGCCGTGATCGGAGACATAATTCGACGAATGGTGAGGGAATAGCGGAAGGTGTAATGGTTCGATAATGATCATTTTAAACGAATCAATTTTAGAAGCCGAAAGGAAATTGGCTTGACATTCAATCGGCATATCGATACAATTCGCGTTGATTGACAAGTCAATCTAAGTATATGCGAACGGTGGGAGGTATTGCGTGTGCCGGCATGATTCAGCGCCGATGGTGACGGGGATCATCCCAAAAGCGGGGCGTGAACGATGCGGGGAAACAGGAATGATACGGGAAGCCGGAGGGCGCAATCGAGTATGGCAAAACGAGTCAGATTATGTTATACACACTCGGGTAACCATTTGATCACAAAGGGTATAACGTTTTTCCGATACAGCACTTAGAGGAGGGATACGTGGAAGTGATATCACAGGGAACGGGACCGCTTTTTATGGATCCTGATCCGGACAAGGCACGAGCGTTTTTCAAGGAAAAATCCCGCGCCCTGTCCAACAAGCTGACAAACGTCAAGGATGCGGTAAAAAAGTATATCAACGAGGGTGATTATCTTGCCATCGGCGGTTTCGGGGCCATTCGGTTCCCGTCGGCCGTCTGCCATGAACTCGTCCGACAGAAAAAGAAAAACCTTATCTTTTGCGGGCATACGTCCACCCATGACTTCCAGATTCTGTCGGCGGGTAAGGTTTTCAATAAGCTTGACATCGCCTATATCATCGGCCTTGAGGCGAGGGGACTTTCTCCCAACGCCAGGGCATACATGCAGAGCGGCGAAGTGGAGACCTGTGAGTGGACAAACTACGCAATGGCGGCCCGCATTAAGGCCGCTGCGATGGGCGTGTCGTTCGTGCCGATTCGCAACATGATGGGAACCGATACCGTCAAGCAAAGCGCCGCTAAGATCGCCAAGTGTCCGTTCACCGGGGAGAACTACGTTCTTGCCCCAGCCCTCTACCCGGACGTATCGGCCATCCATGTGCATGAGGCGGACGTCTACGGCAACTGTCGGATCAGGGGCATTTCCATCGCCGACCTCGAGCTTGCACGGGCGTCGAAACGCCTCATCATCACCGCAGAGCGCATCATCTCCAACGACGAGATCAGGAGCGATCCGACCCGGACCGTTATCCCCTTCTATTTGGTCGACGCGGTCTGCGAGGTTCCCTACGGCAGCTACCCGGGCAACATGCCCTATGAGTATTTCTCCGATGAGGGGCATCTGAGGGAGTGGCTGACGGTGGAGAAGGACCCGGACGAGTTCAAGAAGTTCCTGGACAAAAACATCTACAACGTGTCGGATTTCACCGAGTATGTCGAGTTAAACGGCGGGATCAAGAAGATGCAGGAGCTGAGGGATCAGGAATTTCTCGTTACAGCGAATAGTAGCAAATAGGAGGGCGATCATGTCTGATTACAACACCATGGAACTGATGATATGCTGCGCCGCCAGGGAACTGGAAGACGGCGCAACGGTGGGTGTTGGGACGGGCGCACCGTGCGCCGCCGCCATGCTCGCCCAAAAGACCAGCTCCCCGAACCTGGTCATCTTCTTCGAGGCCGGGGGCGTGGCGCCGCTGATTCCGACCATGCCCATCTCCGTGGGCGACACCCGCACCACCTGGAAGGCGAACATGGCCAGCGGTATGGCCGACGTCATGGAAACCTGCTGCCGGGGAATGGTCGATTATACCTTCCTGGGCGGCGCCCAGATAGATATGTACGGAAACCTCAATTCCACCATGATCGGTGGGGATTATAAAAGCCCGAAGGTGCGTTTCCCGGGCAGCGGTGGAGCCAACGACTTCGCCTCGTTCTGCTGGAAGATGATGGTCATCACCCCACAGGACGCCCGAAGATTTTCGGAGAAGCTGGACTTTGTCACCACACCCGGATACCTCGAGGGAGGAGACTCCCGAGACAAGGCGGGTTTGCCCAAGGGATCGGGACCGTACAAGATCATCACGAACATGTCGATTCTCGATTTCGAACCTGAATCGAAAAGAATGCGCATTGCATCGATCAATCCGGGTTACTCGGAAAAGGATGTTCGGGAGAACTGCGGTTTCGAGCTTCTTACTGCGCCCAAGGTGGCCGATACGAAACCGCCCACCGATGAGGAACTGCATATTCTCAGGGATGAGGTTGATCCAAACAAATTGATCATCGGACGATAGCCGCCACATAACCGCCGTACGGCGGGTATTTATAGCAACACGACTGCGTACAGGAGGAAGCATGTCAGACAAGGTTATCATAACTGCGGCCCTCACCGGAGCCGCAACGAGGAAGGAGCAGAATCCGGCGGTTCCCTATACCCCAGAGGAGTTCGCCGAGGATGCTTACAGGGTGTACAATTCCGGGGGGTCCATTGTGCACGTCCATGTCCGGGATCCGGAGCATGGCGCGCCGACCCACGAGATTGACAAGATCAAGACGACAATCGACGCCATCAAGGCGAAGTGTCCCGAGATCATCATCAACATGAGTTCGGCCATCGGCCCCTGGGTCACCCAGGAGCAGCGCATCGCACCAATCGTCGCCATCAAGCCGCCCATGGCGAGCCTCAATACGAACTCCATGAATTTCGGTATCGCCAACTGGAAGACCGGCGAAGTGCCGATGGAGATCGTGTTTGAAAACACATTCGCCATGCTGATCGACTTCAATGCTCAGATGAAGGCGAACGGCGTTAAGCCGGAATTGGAAGTGTACGACATGGGCGGTCTCTACAATGTGCTCCTTGTCAGAAAGCAGGGCATCTTTGAAGAGCCGATGCATTTCCAGATGGTCTTCGGAGTCGCCGGCGGTGTTCCCTACGAGCCGGGCATATTCGCCGCCATGAAGGACCGCCTGCCTGAAAACGCCACCTTCAGCGTCTGCGGTGTGGGACCGAACCAGTTCCCCGCCAATATGACCTCCGTGGTGAACGGCGGACACATGCGGGTCGGCCTTGAAGACAACACCCGTATGCCCAACGGTGAACTCGCCAAGGGAAGCTGGGAGCAGGTGGAGTGGTGTGTTGAGGTTGCGAAGCTGGCGGGACGGGAGATTGCAACACCGGACGAAGCGCGAAAGATGCTCAAGTTGAAAAACTAAAATCGTATCTATATAGCACATCGAGAGAACAAGCCGCGGATAATACAATCCGCGGCTTTTTTTGTGCAGCAGGAGAACGAATACGTGAGAGGTGAAAACCGCCCGGCAACGACGACGATTGCTGCATTCCTGATTCAAAAGCTCACGCAATACGTCCGTTCTCGTTATTTCGGTTGACGCGGTCTCTCGGCACGCTTATAATGAACGAAATGCACGACAGCAAACAATTATCCAAAAGGAGTATATCAATGTCAGGAATCGGTATAGTAATACTGGTCGTCATATTTATCGGCATCTTGATGTCGGCGATCCGCATTCTCAATGAATACGAGCGGGGAGTCATCTTCCGACTGGGACGCATCATCGACACGAAGGGGCCGGGATTGATCCTCTTGATACCGGTCATCGATAAAATGATGAAGGTCTCCCTCAGGACCGTCACCATGGACGTTCCGCCCCAGGACGTCATCACCCGGGACAACGTTTCGGTGAAGGTCAACGCGGTGATTTATTTCAGGGTCATGGACCCGAACAGGGCCATTATCGAGGTGGAAAACTACATCTACGCCACCTCACAGCTTGCCCAGACCACCCTCAGGAGCGTCCTGGGCGAGGTGGAGCTGGACGAAATGCTGGCCGAGCGGGAGCGCATCAACAACCAGCTCCAGGACATCCTGGACAAGCAGACCGATCCCTGGGGTGTCAAGGTATCCCATGTGGAGGTCAAACACATCGATATTCCCACAGATATGCAGCGGGCCATCGCCCGGCAGGCCGAGGCCGAGCGAATCAGGCGGGCCAAGGTCATCAACGCCGAGGGCGAGCTCCAGGCCTCGAAGATGCTGGTGGAGGCGGCGAAGATCATGGGAGAGAGCCCCATCACCATCCAGCTCCGATACCTGCAAACACTGGCGGAAATTGCCACCGAGAACAACTCGACGACGCTCTTCCCGGTGCCCATCGATTTCTTTGAACCCTACATCCAAGCGAAACGGAAGGAATAATGACCCGTCCGGAAGAGAGAGAGGGACTCAACATCGCCGCACGGCTGATGGCGGTATCCGCCCGCACCGCGCCGAAATCGAAGGGCGAGGATTTCGTGCTGACGAAGATACTCGAGGGCGACGACCTGGAGCCCCTGGCGGTGGAGATGGAGAAATACGGGCGTGAGACGAACAGGCCGAATTACGATCGCGATGCGGCGAACATTCGAAATACGCCCGTCATGCTGCTCATCGGCATCAAGAACGCAGATCCCCTGGGTCTGAATTGCGGTGCCTGCGGATTCGATACGTGCGCCGAATTGAAACAGAGGACGGGGCCCCAGTTTACGGGACCTCACTGCGCCTTCAGGCTCATGGACATGGGAATCGCCCTGGGATCGGCGGTCAAGACGGCGGCGATGCTCAACGTCGATAACCGGATCATGCAGCGCGCCGGAGTACTGGCGCGGCGTTCGGGGGTGGTGGACTGGGATTACGTGATGGGCATTCCCCTGTCGGCCACCGGTAAAAATATCTATTTCGATCGCTGAATCACTCACCGCATGTCACAAGAAAATCGATATCCGGTCATCGAGGTACGGCCGTCCCACGTGGAGTATGAACCTCGAGGCCGGGCGCTCAAAAAGAAGGCGCCACGGGAAAACGGGTGGCGCCTTCAGCTTATCCTGTTTCTGCTGACGATTCTCACAACGCTCATTGCGGGAGTGTCGTTCTATGTCGCGCCGACCGAGCTTCTCAGCGATCCCTCCCTGATCAGGTACGGACTTCCCTTTTCGGCGTCGATTCTCTCCATACTGACGGCCCACGAGATGGGCCATTATGTGACATCCCGCCTATATCGTGTGAATGTCACGCTTCCTTATTTCATCCCCGCCCCCACGCTCATCGGCACCCTGGGCGCGGTCATCAAGATGAAATCCCGGATCGGGAAAAAACACATACTCATGGAGATCGGGGCGGCGGGGCCGTTCGCCGGCATAATCGTAGCGCTCCCCCTGGTCGTGTGGGGGTTGAATCATTCGGAGATCATCCCTGTTGCCGAACAGGGGACCGACTATATCGTGTTCGGCGATTCACTCATGTTTCTGATTCTGACAAAGTTGACGGTCGGCGGCGTTCCCGAGGGATACGACATCCTGCTCCATCCGGTGGGATTTGCAGGCTGGGTCGGCTTTCTGGTGACGTCGCTCAATCTAATGCCCATCGGCCAGCTTGACGGCGGGCATATATCCTACGCGCTTTTCGGGAGGAGACATCGGATCGTCTCCCGTCTGTTTGTCGTTTTTCTTGTCCTGCTCGGAGCGATCGCGTATCCGGGGTGGCTTTTGTGGGCGCTTCTGGTACTCATTATCGGGCTGGACCACCCACCGGTGGCCGATGATGTGATACCGCTGGGGACGTTTCATCGGATTGTCGGATATGCGTCGCTGGTCCTGTTCATCCTGACGTTTATACCTCGTCCGGTCATTATCGAATTTTAATGACGGTTGGGGAGGTATTCATATGGAAATGAATCGGCTATGTGTGCTATAATGCCGCGCATCATGCATCGCATGATTTTCTACAACAGGAGGTGTTATGTCGACATATGTACACGATGAGGCCGGTTTTGAAGGTGCCGGCGGCGTGCATCTGTTTTACCGGTTTTACAAGCCGAAGGAATATAAGAATGTTATTATATATGTTCACGGTCTGGGTGATCACAGCGGAAGATACGTCTATCCGATCGAGTACCTCATAGATCACGGCATCGCCTTTTATGGATTGGATCATCGGGGGCATGGGAAATCTGACGGTAAGCGGGGTCATGTGGACAGGTTTTCCCAATATATTGACGATCTGAGGACGTTTGTGAGCATCGTCAGGAAGAGGGAGGGAACAGGCAAGGCGTTATTCCTCTTTGGACACAGCATGGGCGGATTAATCGCCGCGCGCTTCGTCGAGGAATATCCCCAAATGGTCCGGGGGCTGATACTGTCATCGGCGGCCCTGGAGCCTAATCGTGAGCCGCCCCCGATGACCGCACGTATGGGTGCGTTTCTATCGAAGCATATCCCGAAATTTACCATGACAAACGAGATCGACCCGGTCTTCCTGAGCCACGACAAGACGGTGATAAAGCGCTACACGGAGGACAGGCTGGTCCATAACAAAATCTCGGCCCGGCTTTTAACGGAAATGGCGCATGACATGAAGACGGTGTTCGAGAAGGCGTCGGAAGTACGCATCCCTGTGCTGGTGATGCACGCCGGTGATGATCACCTGATCTCTCTGAATGGAAGCCGTCGATTTTTCCAGGAGTTGGGATCTGAAGATAAAAAACTTGCCGTGTTCGAGGGATTCTATCACGATCTGGTGAACGAGGTCGACAGAATCCGGGTCTTTCAGGAAATGGAGACCTGGCTCGAGCCGATGTTGCTCGCATGAGAACACTTATTTAAAAGGGGGCATATATGAAATCTGGAACCATCACGTTGAAGGCACGGGACGGGGCCGAGATATTCGTGTATACCTGGAAGCCCGATGATGAAAAGGACGTCAAGGCTGTTATCCAGATAGCCCACGGTATGGCGGAACACGCGGCCCGGTATGAACGATTCGCAAATGCCCTGGTTGATGAGGGATTTGCGGTATACGCCGACGACCACCGGGGACACGGAAAGACGGCCGGGTCGCTGGATCGTGCCGGTTTCTTCGCGGACGAAGACGGTTGGCAGAAGGTCGTCGATGACCTTGCCATGATTACCGATCATATGGAGAAAGAATATCCGAAAGCGCCTGTCTTTTTCTTCGGACACAGCATGGGCTCCATGCTGGGAAGAACATACCTCCTACAGCATGGAAAGAGACTGTCCGGTGCGATTCTCTCTGGAACCATGGGCGATCCCGGGCTTCTGGGAAAACTGGGGGTTCTCGTGGCAAAGAGGGAGTGTAAAAAAAAGGGGAGGAACACCCCAAGCGAGTTGCTGGCGAAGCTCTCCTTCGGAAAGTTCAACAACGCCTTCAAGCCGGCCCGTACGGAATTCGACTGGCTCAGCCGGGATGAGGCTGAAGTGGATAAGTATGTCGATGATCCCTACTGCGGATTTGTATTCAGCGCGGGCGGCTTTCTGGACATGCTTACCGCCATGCCCCTGCTGTTCAAGCCGGAGGGCGTGGCCCGGATGCCCAAGACCCTGCCGATCTATCTCTTTTCCGGGGAAAAGGACCCGGTGGGCAACAACGGCAAGGGTGTCCGGGAGGTCTATAATCTCTACAAGAAGGCCGGGATAGAGGACGTCAGCATCAAGTTGTATGAGAACGGCCGTCATGAAATGCTCAACGAGACGAACCGTAAAGAGGTGTTCAGCGACGTCATCGGTTGGCTGAACGCACACATGCCGAAATAAACAGCCGTCACGTGTGATGAAACCGACGGTATGAGAACGAGTCGTTCGTTCTATCGAAAGTGACAGGCGCACCAGCGGCCGCCGCTCTTTTCTTCGAGCGGCGGCTCTTCTTTTTTACAGACGTCCTGGGCCTCCGGACATCGGGTATGAAACCGACAACCCGGCGGGGGGAATATAGGATTGGGGATGTCTCCCGAAAGGACGATGCGCTCTGTTTTTTTCGACGCCCCCACCGCGGGAACCGCCGAAAGGAGCGCCGTCGTGTACGGATGCAGGGGGTCGGCATAGAGAAGGGTCTTCTCGGAAAATTCCACAATCTTTCCCAAATACATCACCGCCACACGGTCACTGATGTACTCCACCACAGACAGATCGTGGGAGATGAACAGGTATGTCAGGCCGAGCTTCTCTTTCAGGTCGATCATCAGATTGAGTATCTGGGCCTGGATGGAGACGTCGAGGGCGGAAACCGGCTCGTCGGCCACGATGAGGTCGGGATCGAGGGCCAGGGCCCGGGCGACGCCGATACGCTGACGCTGGCCGCCGCTGAACTCGTGGGGATACCGGGTCAGGTGGTCTTCTGAGAGCCCCACCAGCTGTAAGTATTCCCGCACCCGATCGTCCCGCTCGCGACGTGTGGTCTTGCCGTGAATAATCATCCCCTCGCCGATAATAGAGGCCACCGATTTTCTCGGATTGAGGGACGAGTAGGGGTCCTGAAAGATAATCTGCAGCTTCGATCTGAACGCCTGTGTCTCACGCCTGCTCAACAGGGAAATGTCCCGGCCGTCGAACCAGACGGTGCCGTCGGTCGGTTTCTCGAGGTTGAGAATGATCCTCCCGATGGTGCTCTTTCCGCAGCCGCTTTCCCCTACCAGCCCCAGGGTCTCTCCACGGCGTATGGTGAACGTCACGTCGTCAACCGCCCGGACCATGAGTTTCTGCTTACCGAACTGCTCACTTCCCACCGGGTAATGCTTCGTGACATGATCTATTGAAAGAAGCGTCTGTGAATCACCCATAGAGCCAGCATCGCACCTTTCGTGTGTTGTCGGGGGAAAACATGCCCGGCGCCTCCCGGCGGCAGATGTCCATAACTCGATCGCATCGAGGGTGAAACCTGCAGCCGGGGGGAATCGCCGAGAGCTTCGGCACCGCGCCCGGGATGGTATAGAGGCGATTGTGTGAAGCTTTTGTCTGCGGCAGTGATCGAATGAGTCCCTGGGTGTAGGGATGCAGCGGTTCACTGAAGAGATCGGATACACGGGATTCCTCAACGATCTGCCCGGCGTACATCACCGATACCCGTTGGGCGACTTCGGATACCACGCCCAGATCGTGGGTAATGAGAATCAAGGACATCCGGCGCTCGACCTTCAGGGAAACGAGAAGCTCCAATATCGCCGCCTGGATGGTCACGTCCAGGGCGGTGGTGGGCTCATCCGCTATCATCAAAGACGGGGACAGGGCGAGGGCCATTGCGATCATCACCCTCTGTCTCTGCCCGCCGGAAAGCTGATGCGGGTAGGACGACACCACCCTTCTGGGAGCCGCCATGCCCACCTGGGAGAGGAGGTGAAGGGTCGCCTCCAGGATTTCCTTTTTGGAAAGTTTCCGGTGAAAAGCGAACATCTCTCCGATCTGGTCTCCGATGGTGAATACCGGGTTCAAGGACGTCATCGGTTCCTGGAAGATCATCGAGATATGATCACCGCGGATTACCCGCATTTCTTTCTCGGAGAGGGTGGTGAGGTTTGTTCCCTCAAAGGTGATGTCTCCCGACACGATTCTGCCGGGAGGGGAGGGAATAAGCCGCATGATTGACAGTGCCGTCACGCTCTTGCCGCACCCGCTTTCTCCGACCAGGCCTATCGTTTCGCCCCTGCCGATGGAAAAATCGACGCCGTCCACGGCCTTGAGAAAGCCGGAGTCGGTCAGAAAACCGGTTGTGAGATGTGAGATGGAGAGGATTGATTCCATAATACCGTATTTTGCATTGTGTCGGATACTGTATATCAAAAAAGAAACACTGACAACCATAAAAATTTCCTTGACAGTATTATGAGAGCGTGGTACATGGTATAAAGATAACACGTATTTATAAATAGTAGCACGATTTATTGCCATGAGTAACACGAAACGTTTTGGTGTATCACTTGACGGTGAGCTGCTCGATAAATTTGATGAATATATCGAAAAGAAGGGCTATCAGAACAGGTCGGAGGCGATACGCGATCTCATCCGTGATCGTCTTGTCCGGAGGGAATGGGAGGAGGAAGACGGCAACCGGAGTAAGATGGCGGTTCTGACCATGGTGTATGATCATCACAGGCCCGATCTTCAGATGAAATTGACGGACATTCAGCACGAGAGTCACAATATTGTTCACTCGTCGCTTCACATACACCTTGATCACCACAATTGCATGGAGATCATCGTTCTCAAGGGGAGCGCCAAACAAATCATTCAGGTGGGAGAGAACCTGATAAGCACCAAGGGTGTAAAACATGGAAAACTTGTTTTGACGACAACAGGATCGGATTTGACTTGATAATAGAGTGAAAGGAGAGAAAAGCATGCATATCCCAGATGGATTCCTATCCACACCGGTAAGCGTCGCTACGTATGCGGTGAGTGCCGTAACGGGTGGATTCGCGGTGTATCGGGCAAAAAAATATTTTGCCGACCGGCTCGTCCCGATGGCCGGTGTGTGCGCCGCATTCATCTTCGCAGCACAGATGATGAATTTTCCCATCGGCGGCGGAACGAGCGGTCATTTTCTCGGAGCGATCCTCGCCTGCGTCCTATTGGGCCCGTCGGCGGGCTTTTGGGTAATGACCCTCGTATTGGCTGTACAAGCCCTGTTATTCGCGGACGGCGGCATCACCGCACTGGGAGCGAATGTCATGAACATGGGTTTAATCGGCGGAGTACTTGTGTATTTTATACTGATCGGGATACTGAAGCTGTTACCCAAAAATAAGAAATCATTCATCAGCGCTGTCGCCGTCGCGTCGTGGTTGTCGGTGGTATTGGCCGCAGCGACGTGCAGCCTTGAACTGTCCATATCCGGCACCATCCCCTTCGGAGTTGTGTTCCCGGTCATGACGACGACGCATGCGCTCATCGGCATCGGCGAAGCTCTCATCACCACTGCGGTTACGGCGACTGTCCTGAGCGCCAGGCCTGATATGGTGTTCGCATGGTCGGAAGAGCCGTCACTTGGACTGAGCAAGGAGGTGCTGGCGGATGGATAAGAAGACTAAGAGATTTTCTGCTTTGGTGGTTATCCTTTTGATCGTGGCGGCGGCCGTCGCCTTCTTCCTGTCACCGTATGCCTCCAGCGATCCGGACGGTTTGGAATGGGTGGCGGAATTCGGAGTGCCGGAAGATCTAACCTTTATCGATAAGGGCGAAGAGGCAGTATGGGAGGGGAGCCCGCTCCCCGATTATACCGTTCCCGCACTGGGAGAAGAAGCGAATATATCGGTACGGGTTGCCGGGATCATCGGAACACTGGTTATGTTCGGCCTGGGATTTGGTTTGGCGTTGATTTTCAGAAAGAGTGAGAAGTAGAAGGGAAAAGACAAAATATCTCGACGGCCGAAAAAATGCCGATGGATTCACTCTGAATCCATCGGCATGATTTATTGTAAGGGTCGTATGCCATAATTACTACTGAATTTGAAGAATATCCGATCCCTTTTCCCTGAGTGTTTCATACGTGTCGGGACCGCCTTTCTGTATCAGGTTCAGCCCTTCCATGCCTTCGTTGAAGATATCGAGAAACATATCCTGGGCTCCGGTAAAGATAATTATCCTGTCTGCGGGGATATATTTTTTGATTCTGTTGACCAGCTCAAGTCCGGACATGCGGGGAAGCAAGAGGTCGACTATGAGGAGATCAGGTTTTCCCTTTTTCAATTCCACAAGGCCGTCTTCGGCGCTCCCCGCCTCAATCACATCGGTTACCAATTCGGAGAACATTTCCGCGATTTGCAGTCTGGTGAGCGTTGAGTCCTCGATAATGAGGACCTTTTTGTTGGCTTTTGGTTTTTGCTTCTTGACTTTTTTGACGATCACCTTTTTAACCAGTTTTTTCTTACCGGTCGGATCAACGGATGGTTCGGTGATGACTTCCTCGGATATGACTTCCGGTTCCTCTGAAAACCTCTCGGCATCGACGGTGTTCGCGGCAGTCGATGACGTATCGGACGTATCAATATATACAATATTGGATGTCGTATCGTCGTGTGAAACCGCACCGATCACGGGAGTTTCACCATTGTCTAACACAGCGCTCTCGTCGGAAATCACAATGGCGTCGGAGTCGAATCCGAAGATAAACTCGTTGCCGCATTGAGAGCACTTGATTGGAGACGAACTGCTGGTGGTAACGATTTCCTCCAAATCGAGAAATATCTTCTTATTGCATTTCGGGCATCGAGTTTCGATCAGAGACATAGGGTAACCCATAGATATCCTTTTAAATTATATTCCTCTGTGCACATTCTTGTCAAGCTTTATAGGACACAGTCATGGAACCGATGCCCTCTCACTCTCTTTTTTCACATCCATGATGCATCTTGGCATTGACAATACATCGCGCGTCGTGTTAGATGGAAGGTGGAGGTACATACAATATGCAAATTCTCAAAATTAATCCGGATAATCCGCAACAGCGCCTCGTCAATCTGGTAGTCGAGGCGTTTAAGGACGGAGGCGTTGTTGCGTATCCCACAGACACCATCTATGGGATCGGGTGTGACATTTTTCAGAAAGGGGCCCTCGAACGCCTGTATCAGATAAAGGGGAAAGACCCGAATAAACCCCTGAGCCTGATCGTTGCGGATTTTAAGGACATTAGCAACTACGGCACAATGACAAACGAGGCGTTTCAACTGATGAAAACGCTGACGCCGGGTCCATATACGTTTATTCTTGAGGCGTCGCGAAAGGTTCCGAAGGACATACTCTCAAAACGCAAAACCGTCGGCATTCGCATACCTGACAACAATATCTGCATCGCCATGGCCCAGACGCTGGGAAACCCGATTATCACCACCAGTGTCAGGAATCCCGCGAACGAGCTTTTCAATGATGCGGAAGAAATTGCGGATCGGCTGAGTGGGAAAATCGATCTGGTGGTGGACGGCGGGCGTATATCGCCCCATCATTCCACGATACTTGATCTAACCGGAAAAGAACCGGTCATTGAGCGGGAGGGAAAGGGGGACGTCTCATTTCTGATGGAATAGGTATCTGGACGTACAAGTCCGTATATGGTGAAAAGATTCATTCAGCTGATATACTGATCGACGATGTGAGAACCCTCCAAACGGAGGGTTCTTTTTTTTAATACGAAGGGGAAAGTGAAACGTTGGGTGAAGATCGTATCACAAAGAGAACTCACATTGTCGTGATTTTTTCTTGACAGAAAGAACGATGTTCAGTAGCATAACATTGTTCATTCCAGACACGGTACCACGCAAGGGTCCTACCACATGCAAGACGTTATTGCGAAACGCATAGAAACAGAAAAACAGGAACGCATCGAACAAATACTGAAAGCCGCGCGCACCCTCTTTGTGCAAAAGGGATATCTCGGCGCGACCATGCGGGATATCGCCCTGGAGGCGGAGCTCTCCACCGGCGCCATATACGTCTATTTTTCGGGGAAAGACGAAATATACGCAAAAGTATGCGAGGAGGCTTTTCTCGTCGTTATCGGATTGATTAAAAAGGCCGCGGAGACACCGGGGACGCCCAAAGATCGCCTGAGGGCCATCTGCAGGGAATACTATTCATTCTATACCGACTACACCGAGTATTTCGAGATGCTGACGTTCCACGATCTCGGTTTTACCCGTCGGGGACAATCGGAAGAGCTGTCCGATCGTCTCAAGGAATTAACCGCCCAGGCCATTTCGATCATTCATGATGTGGTCGCCGAGGCGATCGAGTCGGGGGAATTCTCGGATACGTTCGACAGCCTCAAGGCGAGCTTCAACCTCTGGGCGGGCCTTGAAGGAATCCTGCTTTTGGACATGATGGGATATCTTCGCGCCAGGGGGTTTGAATTTGATCTCGACGAGCTGGTTTTAAACCAACTGGAGATATTGCTGTTGGGGATTTCGGTCTTTGAAGATAAGAAGTAGCGGCGGATGATGCCGGTAACGAATATCGAATCCATCGGTCCGAACGTTTTGATGAAATCAGGATGAAACAGGCGACATATATGTATATTGCATGAATATTTACTATCATATGAAAAAGGGGGACTCATGGCAAAAACACTCAGTAAGGCGGATGCGGAGAGCGTAAAAAAACAGGTGTTGGCTGATTTTTCGGAGTACGTCAATCCGCAGAAGGCGAGAGTTCTCACGAATTCGGGATTGGATATCATCGAGGGGAGGCGGGAAGGGGCGACAGTATGGGATATCACCGGCACGAAATATATCGACTGTATTACTTCGGCCGGATCTTTCAACGTCGGCAGGAGAAATCCGGAGATCATACAGGTCCTCAAGGACGCCCTCGATGAATACGATCTGGGCGTTTTTTTAATGTGCAGCAAGCCGAAGGCCGACCTGGCCAAGAAGTTCGCCGAGATCACGCCGGGAGACCTCCAGTACACCATGTACGGATGCGGGGGGGGCGAGGCAAACGACTTCGCCATCAAGCTGGCCCGGGGCTTCACCATGAAGTCTGAAATCATCTCCACCATCAAGGCGTATCACGGACACACCGGTTTTTCTCTGGCGGCCATCGGCAGGGAGGAATACAAGAAGCCGTTCTATCCAATGGTGCCCGGCTATGTCCAGGTTCCGTTCAACGATGTGGCGGCCATGGAGGAGGCGATTACGGAGGACACGGCGGCGATCATGCTGGAGCTGGTACAGGGAGAGGGCGGCATTTACCCCGCCACCGCCGAGTACGTGGAAGGGGTCAGGAAGCTGTGCGACGACAACGAGGTGCTGTTTATCGCCGATGAAATCCAGACCGGGTTCGGCCGCACAGGCAAGATGTTCTGCGTCGACCATTTCGGCGTCACCCCCGACATCATGACCGTCGCAAAATCCCTTGGCGGCGCCCTGTACCCGATCTCCGCCACCATCTATCGCGAGGAGCTGGGCGATTTCGTGATGACCCATCCATTCACCCACCTCTCGACCTTCGGCGGGTCCGACCTTGGATGCATCGTGGGATTGGCGGTGATCGACTGGCTGATCGAAAACAAGATTCCGGAGCATGCGGCGAAAATGGGCGAGCGGTTTCAAAAGGGTTTTGACGATCTCTTGACCCGCTACCCGGAGCTTTTCCTGGAGGTGCGGAGAAAGGGCCTGATGATGGGGCTTCAGTACACCAACGACAGCATCGGTCCGCGGATGAGCTATCAGCTTGCGCAAAACGGCGTCATGGCCATCTATACCGGCAACGAGCCGTCCGTCATGCGCCTGATGCCGTCTTTGGTCATCACACCCGAGGAGGTGGATTTCGTGCTCGAGGCCCTCGATACATCGATGGCCGGGATTATGAAGCAAGGCGGTATTGAGAAGTATTGATCGAAAAACGAATTTTAAATAGTGATATACATGAGAAGGAGAAGTATCTATGGCGACATCTGAAGAAATTATGGAGGCCTTGACGGATTTTACCGAGCAATGCAACACCAACAAACGGCTCAGACGCATGCAGCGGGACTGGACGAAACTGTTGCATTATGTGGCGACAGATACCGGTGATTCTTTCACAATGGAGGTTATCGAGGGGGAGATCATCAAAAACGAGGCCGGCACCAACGGCACACCCGACGTCGTCGTCGAGACAGACAGCGAGACCATGTGCGACATGTTCTGGGGCGACCTGAACCCGACACAGAAATACCTCAGGGGAGAGATCAAGGTGAAGGGCACCCAGGAAGATGTCATGCGCATCGACGCCATTACCGCCGTCATCTGGCCGGAGGTATGATATGTCCATCATAGATGAAATCCTTTCTCAAACGGATGCGGAACAAATACGGAAAGAAACCGAGCATAATTACAGGGAGTACGTCAACCCCTTCGCGCTGAGGATGTTCAAGAACGCCAGTCTCGACATCATCGAGGGAAAGAGGGAGGGCGCCAGCGTCTGGGATATCTCCGGAGAAAAATACATCGACTGCGTCACCGGCGCGGGAATATTCAATGTGGGCCGTCACAACCCGGATGTGGTCGACGCGCTGAAGAAGGCCCTGGATACCTACGACATGGGCGGGTGGATATCCATCGTCAGGGAGCGGGGCCTGTTGGCGAAGAAGCTGGCGGAGATCACACCGGGCGATCTGAAGTATTCCCTCTTTTGCTGTGGCGGCGGGGAGGCCATCGAGGTGGCCATCAAGCTGGCCCGGGGGCACACCGATCGACCGGAAGTCATCTGCATGGATAACGGCTACCACGGGGTGACCGGCTTCGCCCTTCCCGCAACCGGCAGGGAGGTGTATCGAAAACCCTTCGCGCCCCTGGCGCCGGGGTACAAGCATGTGCCCATCAACGATATTAAGGCGGTAAAGGAAGCCGTCACGGAGGAGAGCGCGGCGATCATGCTAGAGCCGATTCAGGGGGAGGGGGGCATCGTCCCCGCCGACGACGACTACCTCAGGGAGCTTCGGGCGATCTGCGACGAGAACGAGATGCTCCTTATCTTCGACGAGGTTCAAACCGGCTTCGGCCGTACCGGAAAGATGTTCTGCGCCGAGCACAGCGGCGTGACGCCGGACATCATGGTGTTCGCAAAATCCCTGTCGGGAGGGCTTTATCCCATATCATGCGCGATCTTCACCGAGGAGATCAGCGATTTTCTCATGGCCCATCCCTTTATCATCATCAACTCGTTCGGCGGTACATCTCTTGCCTGTCTTGTCGCGCTGGCCGCGATAGAGTACATCGAAGAGAACGATCTTCCCGGTCATGCGGAAAAGATGGGCGCCCGGTTCATGAAGGGGCTTTCAAAATTAAAGGAGAAGTACCCGGAGCTGGTGCTGGACGTTCGAGGGAAGGGCTTGATGCTGGGCATGGAGTTCCCGGAAGACAGCATCGGCCCCCGGATGGCGTATCAGCTCAGGCAGAACGGCGTCATCTCTATATACACCTTCAACAACCCCCGTATCATACGGATTATGCCGACCCTGGTCATCACCCCGGACGAGGTGGATTTTGTGATGAAGGCCTTTGATGCGTCTCTCAAGGAGATTCAGGCTCAGGAAGATAAACTGAAAAAATGATTCGAATTGATTGAGGAGAAAATCTATGACTCAACTCAGGCGGGCTGTGGGACTACGCACGGTGATATCCACCGGCGCGGGCATGGCCCTGGCGACGGTCACCTACGTATCGTTTATCGAGCTTGCAAGCTACCTGACCGGACATTCGGCATGGATAGCAATTCTCACCGCCGGCGTCATGGCGGTCATGGCCGGCTCTTGTTTTTGTGAACTCAACTCCATGTATCCCACCTCGGCGGGCATCAAGATATACATCGAAAAGGCCTTCGGGGAGAAAACGGCGATCATCATCGCCGGTGTCTATGTAATGGGACAGCTCTCCATCGTGGGCGCCGAGGTATATATACTCTCCCAGGCCCTGTCCCAGGGCGTCACCTTCGTGCATCCGGTCATCTGGGCCGTCGCCTTCGGTGCGGTGCTCTGGTTTCTCAACTACCGGGGGATCCGCATCGCCGGGACAACCCAGGATATCATCGCCTACACCATGTTTATCGGCCTGATCCTCATTTCCATATATGGGCTTTCATCAACCGGTTTTCATATAGAGAATCCCATCCAAGTGGGGAGCCTCGATGGCTTTATCCAGGCGGTGGCCATCGGCATCTCGTGCTTTATCGCGTTTGAATGGGTCGTGACCATATCAGAAGAGGTCACCGACGTGAAGCTGGTGCCCAAAGGAATGATGATCGCCCTGGGGATCCTCGCCATCGTCTACGCCCTGTTTTCGACGGCGATGACGGCCGTGCTTCCTGCCGAGACCCTGGCCTGGGTCCTCGATCCGGAGGGACTTCCCATTCCCCATGTCCTATACGGCGAGACCCTGCTGGGGGGCTTCGGCCTCTACTTCATGATCGGTATGGCGCTTCTGGCGTCGCTGACGTCTCTCAACGCCGGGATCCTCACGTCATCCCGTTTCATCTATGCCATGGCCCGGGACTGGTCGCTGCCGAGGTTCATCGCCAGGCTCCACCCGAAACACGCGACTCCCTGGGTGGCGATGGTGGTGGTGACGGTGTATTGTGTCCTGGTGACCGTGTACGGATTTGCGACCCATTTCATTCTTTCCATGATACTGATCATTGCCGCAACGGAGTGCATGATCTACATGGTCATGGCGATGTCCGTCATTCGGCTTCGGTTTAAGAATCGGGACGCCGAGCGGGATTTCAAGATAAAGGGAGGAATTACAATACCGGTCATTGTTATTCTGATATATGGGATCGTCGCGGGATTCATCCTCTTCGGCCCCATGCAGCCCGAAGACGTCGTTGATCAGCGCATCGCTCTCGGCTTCATCGTGGGCGTTCTCATCATCAATGCGGGATATGTCTTTTTCCTGCTTCCGAAGATCAGGGCCAAATACGAGCGGCTTGCGGCCCAGAGGGCGCCCCGGCGCAGACGACGTCCAGGCCCTGAGGAGAGCGATGAAAAAAAGGCGGTGGATTAGAATTACATTGGAAAAATATTGATAATAATGGTATGTTTAAATCGAAAAACTCAAGAAAATAAAATATATACGTCACCCATTGTAAGAGGAGGCACATAATGGCCCTGTCAGAAAGTGAATTGAAGGCTCTGACCGAAAAGGCCCACCAGCTCAGGAAAGACGTCATCCAGACGGTGGCCTGGTCAGGCGGCGGTCACGCCGGCGGAGCACTGTCACAGCTTGACCTGTTGGTAGCGCTCTATTACAAATATCTCAATATCGATCCAAGCAACCCGGAAAAGGCGGATCGGGATAGACTCGTCCTCTCAAAGGGGCACGGCGGTGTGGGATATGCTCCGGTCCTGGCGGACAAGGGATATTTCAAAAAAGAACTGCTCCAGACGTTCAATCACACAGGCTCCAGCTTCGGCATGCACCTGGATAAAAACAAGGTGCCCGGAGTGGATGCGTCAACAGGCTCATTGGGACACGGTCTCTCCATCGCCGTCGGCCTGGCCCTTGGTGCGAAGTTTTCCGGGAAAAAATGGCTGACCTACTGTATTATGGGAGACGGGGAACAGCACGAGGGATCGATCTGGGAGGCTGCAATGTCCGCCGCCCATTACAAGCTCGATAATCTCATCGGGATAATCGATAACAACAAACTGTGTATCGACGGTCCATTGAACGAGATCATGAACGTCAGCCCCCTGGACAAGAAGTGGGAGGCGTTCGGCTGGAAGGTCAGAATTATCGACGGACATAACTTCAATGATATCTGCGATGCCATTGAAGAGGCCCAGGCATTCTCGGGCGGTCCGTTTATCATCATCGCCCAGACCGTAAAGGGCAAGGGCGTTGATTACATGGAAGGCGCCAAAGAATGGCATTACGGCGGGCTTGACGGTGAAATGACCAGAAAGGCCCTGGAATCCATCGACCGCATGTATGCGGGTAAATAACAGGAGGAAACCATGGCGGAAGGAAGTGTTACGTGGAGTCTGCAGGACGCCGATCATATGACGGCGGCTGAGATATATGGTGAAACACTGGTACATCTGGGCGAAGAGCGTGAGGATATCGTCGCCCTGACGGCGGACCTGGCCAAGTCCACCAAGATAGGAAAATTCGAGACACGATTCCCGGATCGATTCATAAACGTCGGCATCGCGGAGCAGAACCTGTTCGGCATCGGCGCGGGATTGGCGCTGGCCGGATTTACCCCCTTCATCTCGACCTTTGCGGTGTTCGCATCCCTGAGGGCCGGTGAGCAGGTCAGAACCGATATCTGCTACCAGAACCTCAACTGCAAGATCATCGCCACCCATTCCGGCGTATCGTTCGGCCAGGCGGGAACGACCCACCATTGTACCGAGGATTTGTCCGTGATGCGCTCGTTCGCGAATATGACGGTGATCGTCCCCGCCGACGGCATTGAGACCTCAAAGGCGGTGGAGGCGTGTGTGGACTGGAAGGGTCCGGTGTACATCAGGATCGGGCGGGGATTCGAGCCCTGGGTGCACAAGGATGCCAATTACGCCTTCGAGATCGGTAAGGGCATAGAGATGCATCCCGGCAGCGACATCACCGTCATCGCCTGCGGCACGTCGGTATACGCGGCCGTGGACGCCGCGGAAGTGCTGGAGAAAGAGGACGGGTTGTCGGTACGGGTCATCGATATGCACACCATCAAGCCCATCGACCGGGATATCATCATGAAGGCCGTGGAGGAGACCCGCCGTATCGTGACCTTCGAGGATCACAACATCATCGGCGGCCTCGGCAGCGCCGTCAGCGAGGTCATCGTCGAGTCCGGTAAGGGCTGCGCATTCAAGAGGGTGGGCATACCGGACGAGTACTCCATCGTCGGCTATCCGGAAGACCTCTACAATCATTTCAAGCTCGATACCGACGGCGTCATCGAGACGGTCCGTGAGGTTATGGGCAAGGAGTTCGAGGAAGACGAGGACTGGGAAGACGAGATATAATCTCAGAAACAAGGAGGCGATATGCCTGACGATAAAGACAAATATGTGCTGGCCAGAATCATGATGCGGGCCGCCCTCCCACTGGCGAAAGTCCTCATTGAAGACGACCCGAAAATAAAAAAGAAAATGAAAGGTTTCAACGCGGTGGTGCAGTTCGAGGTCAAGGGATATGACGATCTGGTCACCGTGATGCACTTTACGGATGGAAACCTCGAATTTTCGTTTACCCGTCATGAAAATCCGGACGTCAATTTCGTGTTCAAAGACCCGGGACAGCTCAACAAGTTCTTTGGCGGCAAGGTCGCCATGCCGGTCATCAAAGGGATGTTCAAGCTCGGCATCGTCCTGAGGGTGGTGCCGCTGCTGCTCGGATTGACGCTGCTGTTGCCCAGCAAGAAGCCCAAGGACCCCGCGAAACAGTACCTGAAGGTGAAGCTGTTGTTCTACATGCTCAGCTCGGCGCTGTCTCAAATGAACAAGGCGGGCGACGAGGAGTTCGTCGAGTTCTGTAAAAAGATGCCGGACCGCATCATCCAGTGGTCCTGCCCCCCGGACGGTCCGTATGCCTACCTGCGTATCAAATACGGCAAATCCAAGGCGGGCAGGGGATTGTATACCAGGAAAAAGCCGTTCATCGACATGCAGTTTGGAGGCGTTGAGTCGGCGATCAAGGTGCTGACAAACGAGCTGGATCTGGTGGACGCGGTCAGATACGGACACTTGACACAGCTCGGTTCGCCGGAATACGGCGCGAAGCTCGGCTCATACATGCTCAAAATCGACAAGTGGATTCAGGAGGCATGAGCGATAAAAGAGAGAGACGATAGATACACAAAAAACGCCCGGGCGGGACACCGCCCGGGCGGGAATTGTGAGGTATGCGTATGTCACAATTGAAGAAGGTCGTCACGTTTCGCACCGTCGTCTCCACGAGTGCTGGCATGGCGATGGCGACCTCGTGTTATGCGGCGGGGATTGAGGTCGCGAATATGGTGGCTGGTCAATCCGCGTGGATTGCGATACTGGTTGCAGGTATCATGTGTACGTTTTCCGCGATGTGTTTTGCGGAACTCAACGGCATGTATCCCTCGGCTGCGGGTATCCGCCTCTTTATTGAGCGGGCCTTCGGGGAGAAGGCGGCCCTCACCATCGGCGCCTTCTATGTGGGATGCGCCCTTGCGATGGTCGGACCGGAGACATATATTCTCAGCAATGTCATACACGTGATCTTCCCCTCGGTGCACCATCTAATATGGGTCGTGTTGTTTCTCGGCGTCATCGCACTGATAAACTACCGGGGTGTGGTCATTACCGGGATCGTACAGGATATTCTTTCTTATTCGATGATAACCTTTATGCTCCTGGTCGGTTTTTACGCCATCTCGATCTCGGGGATCACCGCCGGAGAACTGTTTCACACCGGTGGTGCCGTAAACGTGTTCGAGGCCGCCGCGGTGGGGGTGTTTCTCTATGTGGGATTCGAGTGGGTGACCCCCCTGGCCGAAGAGGTGACCGATTCGTCAATGATCGCCCGGGGAATGCTCGTCGCCGTGGGCATCTTATGTATTGTCTACGCGGTATTTACGACCGGTATGACGGCGGTCATACCGAAGGAAATACTCGCCGAATCCCCCATTCCGCATATCGAGGTGGGAAGAAAGCTGTTTGGAGAAATCGGACTCATTATCTTCATCATCATGAGCATACTGGCGTCGATGACGTCGTACAACGCGGGCTTTTTAAATTTTTCAAGATATATGTACGCCATGGGGCGGGACAACGTACTGCCGCGGGTGTTCTCCAGCATCAGCAGATACGCCACTCCCTGGTTTTCGATTCTCTTTTGTTTCACCATTTCTCTTGCCATATCGGTATACATCATGTTCAGCGGCCGCTACATACGCTTGATCATGGTATCGGCGGCCATCGAGGTGATCATATATCTTGTCATGGCCCTTTCGGTTATCCGATTACGCTACAAGCTTCCGGAAACCGAGAGATCCTATCGGGTCCCCGGCGGCCTGATTATTCCGGCGATCGCCGTGATATTTTTTCTCGTGCTTCTTGTGGGCATTTACGCCCAGGATATTATTGTGTTGTATATCATGATCGGGGTGTTTGCTGTGTGTCTGCTCTACACCCTGACAGCGGTTCCAAGGCTTCGCGCCGCACACCGGGCGCGCATAGCCGCACGGCAGCCGCGCAGGAGAAGACCGACCGATACCGGCGGGAAATGACACATTCGTTTTTTAACCAGATCTTAAATATCCCACACACAGGAGGAGTATCATGAAAGTGGGCATACCGAAGGAAATAAAGTCGGAGGAAAATCGGGTCGCCCTGACCCCCGCCGGCGCATCTGCGTTTGTCTCTCACGGCCATGATGTATTCATCGAAAAGGGGGCGGGCCTGGGGAGCGGACTGACCGATGAGGAATACATCGCCGCCGGAGCGAAAATCCTTCCCACGAAGGAGGATGTCTGGGGTGAAGCCGAGATGATCATAAAGGTCAAGGAGCCGCTGGGTCCGGAATTCGACCTGATGAACGATCACATTCTCTTCACCTACCTGCACCTGGCGGCCGACGAGGAGTTGACCAAAAAGCTTTTAGGGAAAAACATTACGGGCATCGCCTACGAGACGATTCAGCTTTCCGACGGCTCGTTGCCGCTTCTGGCGCCTATGAGTGAGGTTGCGGGACGGCTCTCCATCCAGATGGGCGCCCGCTGTCTGGAGGCCATAGGCGGCGGCATGGGAATTTTACTCTCAGGTGTATCCGGCGTGCCCCCGGCGAAGGTGGTGATCATCGGTGCGGGAATCGCGGGGGCGAACGCATGTTTCGTCGCCGTGGGCATGGGTGCACGGGTGAGCATCCTCGATGTAAATCCGGCGAAGCTCAGGTACATTCATGACGTCATGGGAGGACACGTGGTAACCGTCATGTCCAACCGGGCCAATATCGAAGAGGAAGTCCTCTCTGCGGACCTGGTGGTGGGAGCGGTATTGATCCCCGGCGCGAAGGCTCCGAGTCTCGTCACCAGGGATATGATCTCCCGGATGAGGAAGGGCTCGGCCATTGTGGATATCGCCGTGGACCAGGGAGGATGTATCGAGACCACGAAACCGACGACGCATGCAAATCCGACCTATGTCGTCGACGGAGTGGTGCATTACGCCGTTGCGAATATGCCTGGGGCTGTACCCCGGACATCGACCTTCGCCCTGACGAATGCAACCCTTTCCTACGGGCTGAATATCGCCGATAAGGGGGTAGAGAAGGCCGTTGAGGACGATCCGGACCTGAAGAAGGGAGTGAATATCATCAATAAAAAGCTCAGCTGCAAGGCGGTGGCAGAGGCCTTCGGCATGGATTGCATAGAGATTTGAAAATTCACTTGCGCTGGCGATGGATACTTGTTATAATAAAAATTCGATCAATTGAAGTGGTGATCGGGTTACTCTACTGACGCTGAGGAGTTGGTTTCTGAAATGCTCAAAACTGCAGCACAGATCAAAGACGTACTGGATCGATATGTTATCGGTCACGAAGATATAAAGGAGGGGATCCTCCTTGCACTGATTGCCAGGGAGCATGTGTATATAGAAGGATCTCCGGGAACCGCCAAGACCATGCTCGCAGAGCTGACGGCAAAGGCGGCGGACCTGAGTTTCTATTTCTATCAGTTTCACCGGGACACAAAGCTCTCCGAGCTCATCGGGGACTACATCATCACCCGTGAGAAGGAAAAGGGATCCGACGGCAATTCGGGGGACGGTGAGCTGATACGGCAAAAGCTCGTTCCCGGCGGCATCCTGACCACACAAATCGCGGTTCTGGATGATATCACCCGGGCGCCCGGTGAAGCCCTGAATATCCTGCTTCGGCTCCTGAACGAGCGGGAATACAAGGGCATCAGCCTGCCCCTGATTACTGCGATCGCCACCAGCAATCCAACCCAGGACGATTATTACAACGAGCCTTTGGATCTTGCGAACCTGGATCGGTTCGCCATTCAGCTCAGGACCGGCGGATTGATTACCCAATCGAGCTGGGACGAGGCCATGGATGTGATGAATTACTATATCGATCACATCTATGATAAGGACTCCGTCGAAGGATACCACACCGACACGTTCGATCGGCCCATCGACTATCTGCTCAAGATTCACGTTCCTGACGACGTGAAGAGGAGATTGATGGCCTTTTTGAATCGGCTCGTGGACGAGTTTCACCTGAATGAATCCAATTCGCTTCTGACCGATCGAACGTTTCTCGTCAAGGCGGTGAACGTGCTCAAGTCCAAGGCGATTATCGAGGGGAGAAATGAGGTTATCCCCTCGGACCTCATTGTGCTCAAATACATGACCACATTTCGGGTCCCCGAGGATGTGCATCAACGGATGGAAGAGATCCTCTCTGACATCATTGAAAAAAAAAAGCTGAGCTTCCAGAACATGAGGAATTGACAGAGGAGTTTCGCCCAGAAGAGACAAAAGAGGGCAACACCGAACCGGCCGAAATCTCCGACAAGGATTTCGACAGTTTTCCCGAAGAATCCTTCAATGTAAAGGAACTCCTCCCCTCCAGGGAAAAGCGGGGTGAGGAGGCGCCGGTCCGTGACGAGGATGAAGTAAACCGGGAGACTCTCAAGGACGTTCGTCCCATCCTCAAGGTCATTGAGGGAAACATCATTCAAAAAACCGAAGAACTCATGCGTGATTACGGCGGCTCTCCCAGGTCGTGGACGAATCTTGAGGATTTTTCCCAATTCGACGACCTCGATCCGGTGGAATCGACCATCTGGCTGGATATGCTCAATCCGAAGCTTCCCAGGGCCATGATGCGATCGAAAAAGATCAAGGGCGGGGCGCTGGCGATCATCAGGGACATCAGCTCATCCATGACCGGCTCACGGGCGCAGTGGTCGTCCATGCTGATTCTGGGCCTCATCCGCATGACCAGGCGCCGCAGGATGCGCCTGGGTTACATAGAGTTCAACCATCAGTCTACAAAATATCTCAAGGATCAATCGTTTTTCACCCGATCGTATAACAGGATCGGCGAGATGGCGTCCCGCTGTCTCTGCAGTGGATTTACAAACTATCAGCTTCCGCTGCTGGATGTCATCCGGGAGTTCAACATCGTGTATGACAAGATCAAGCACGTTGTGTTCATCACCGACGGCCGACCGACGGAGGGAGACCGGGAAATCGCCCGGGAGATAGAGCTTGCAAAACGGGATAATATCGCGGTACACTCCATCTACATCGGAAAGAAGGAATCTCCGGAGATTCTTCGTATCCTGTCTGAGGAAACGGGCGGTGCCCATTTTCAGGTGGGAAGCGACGAGTTCGGAAGAATCAAATTGAGAACGCTGAACTGACATATAAAATATTATGTATGCCTAATATCTGTTGATTCACAAGGGGTGCTGAATGGATGCCGCTGAGGTGTTGCAGGAAATACGGCGGATCGTGGAGGACCCGGTGACGGCGGGGAAACGATTCAAGGATACGTTACAAAAGCCGATCATCGGGTATTTTTGTACCTACACACCGGAAGAGATGATCCATGCTGCGGGTTGTGTGCCGTACCGCATTATGGGAAGAAAAAAACAGGTGGAATTCGCAGACAGGCATCTCCAGAGCTATTCATGCTCGCTGGTGCGGACCGCTCTGGACACGGCGCTCTCCGGAGATCTTAGTTTCATTGATGGGACGGTGTTCCCCCACACCTGCGACTCCATACAACGCCTGTCGGACATCTGGCGTATAAACGCGGGCTTCTCTTATCATGCGGATATCGTGCTGCCGGTCAAGCTCCACACGGAGAGCGCCCGAACCTATGTCATCGAGGAGCTTTCCGCGTTTCGTGCGTCTCTGGAGGAGTTTGTCGACGGAGAAATCACGGATGACTCCCTGTGGGACAGCATCAGAATGTATAACCGAATGCGCGATAACCTCAATCGCCTTCATGATATCAAGAGAAAACACCCGGGCATCGTTGGGTCGAAAATCACCGATGACTGCGTCCAGGCGGCCATGTATATGCCGGTACAGGAGCACAATCGCCTGATAGAGGAGTTGCTGTCCGAGCTTGAGGGAAAAGAAGATCCATACGATCCGATACGGGTGGTCGTCGTCGGGAATATGTGTGTATTCACCGATATATATGATTGTATCGAAAATGCCGGCGCCTCCGTGTCGGGTGATGATATATGTACCGGTTCACGGTATTATTCCCTCAACGTCGATGTGAAAAAGAAGGATCCCATCGAAGCCCTGGCCGACCGCATTATTCAACGACCCCTGTGTGCGGCGAAGCACAGCCTCGATTTTGACCGGGGAATGTATCTTAAGAGCATCATCGACAATGCGAATGCGAAGGGGGTCATCTTTCTTCTCATCAAGTTCTGCGATCCCCACTCATTTGATTACCCACACCTGAAGAACGCGGTCGAGGAAAAGGGACTTCCCCACATGCTGATAGAGATGGAAATGGATAATCCGAGCCCGGGGCAGATCAGGACACGGATCGAGGCGTTCATCGAAATGCTCGCCCAGGGATGATGTGATATAATTTCATAAAAAACGCGACTTGTTTGACGTATAGCTCAAGGAGAGAACGGTGTCAGAGGAAAAAAAGGGTGCCGATTCCGGGAAGGAAAAAAAGAAAATGCGCTCCGCCAAGGCCATGCGCCAGCTCATGACCGATTATTACACAGGCGCGAAAATAGCCGAGGCCGACGGCTCCAAGAAAATCGCATGGATTACCAGCGGCGGCCCGGTGGAGCCGCTTCACGCCATGGATGTTATCCCGATATATCCGGAGAATCACGGGGCCATGCTGGGGGCGTCGAGGATGAGTGTCGATATGTGCCAGGTCGCTGAAGACATGGGGTATGCCCGGGATCTCTGCTCGTATTTTCGGGGGGACATCGGCAGCGCCGTCACCAAACAAAGTCCAATTCCCGGGGGACTGCCCAAGCCCGACTTCCTCATTGCATGCAACAACATCTGCGGCACCGTTACAAAATGGTACGAAGTGCTCTCCCGCTTTTTCGACGTTCCGATGTTTCTGATTGATACGCCCTTTATCCACCAGACAAAAACCACACAAAGCGCCGCGTATGTGACCGCACAGATGCAGGAATATGTTGATTTTCTGGAGCAGCAATGCGGCACGCCATTTGACATGGACAGATTCGGAGAAGTCGCACAACTTTCCATGGAAGGGGTACGGCTCTGGAACAAGGTGCTTTCGACGTGTGAAAACAGCCCCTCACCAATTAGCTGTTTTGACGCATTTTTCTTTTTGGGACCCATCGTGACGC
Organism: Candidatus Zymogenaceae bacterium; assembly: GCA_016931225.1. Taxonomy (NCBI): domain Bacteria; class Deltaproteobacteria; order Candidatus Zymogeniales; family Candidatus Zymogenaceae; species Candidatus Zymogenaceae bacterium. The sequence continues at coordinate 88,707 of JAFGFE010000031.1, read as the reverse complement.
TTCGGGGCACGGAGGAAAACAACGAGTTCTACCGTGGTCTGCTTGCAGAGCTTGAGGAGCGTGTCGCCGAGGGCATCGCCGCGGTCGATAACGAGAAGTATCGACTGCTGTGGGACAACCTGCCGATATGGTATCAACTGAGGCCGCTGTCGGAGCTGTTCTCATCCTATGGGGCGTGCCTGGTGGCAGACACCTACACAAACGCCTGGGCGAGACAGCGAATAGACCCGGATAATCCGCTGGAAAGCCTGGCGGAGTGTTACACCCAGATCTACCTCAATATCGATATCGAGATCATGGCGGAAGAGATCAAGGGTCTTATTTCCCGTTACAAAGCGGATGGCTTCGTGCTTCACTCAAACCGCTCCTGCAAGCCCTACTCTCTGGGCCAATACGATATCGCACGGATGATCCAGGAAGATACCGGGATACCCACGCTCGTCATCGAAGCGGACATGACCGACGAACGGGTATATTCCGAGGCCCAGGCGAAAACCAGGATTGAGGCGTTTATCGAGACGCTGGAGTCCAAGAGACAGTAATAACAGTTCTCGTTCACGCCTTGTGCGCATTTCGCAGCAATTGCAATATGTAATCCGGTATATATGGTAACGATCAGACTTGCCGTCGGCTTGAGACATCACTTCGAGGGGAGGGAGGAGATTTATGTCGAAGCCGACAGCTTTATCAATGCCATTGAAAGACTTCGTATAAAAAAGGACGAAATAGGAATAGTACTGGTCAATGACAGGCCGATCTCCGGGAAAGAGAGGAGGGATCTTCGCCTGTTTGACGATGATATCGTTGATATATATCCGATCTTTGGAGGAGGTTAACGGATGGCGGAAGAAACAACCCGCGGCGGGTATTGGAATAGAATTCTGAGGGTAAATCTGACCGAAGGCTCTCATCGGGTTGAAGAGCTGGATGACGGCTTCATGCGGACATACCTGGGGGGACGATCACTGGGGCTTTTCTTCCTCCTGAAGGAGACCGCTCCGAATATCGATCCGCTGTCTGAGGAGAATCTCCTTATTCTGGCGAACGGCGCCGTAACCGGCGCGCCCGGTCCGGCGATTCCCCGATTTACCGCGGTTGCAAAATCGCCTCTGACCGGCGGCCTTGCCGCTTCCGAGGCCGGCGGATTCTGGGGCCCTGAGCTGAAGTTCGCCGGATACGACGCCCTGATCGTCGAGGGAAAATCCAAGAGCCCGGTGTATCTCTGGATAACCGACACGGCCGTGGAGATCAGGCCGGCGGATTCCATCTGGGGAACAGGCGCAAAGCCGGCACAGGAGGCCATCAGGGAGGAAGTGGGCGAACAGCGCGCCAGGGTACTGATAATCGGACAGGCGGGCGAGAACCTTGTTCGATACGCCAATCTCGGAAACGACCTGGGCCATTTCAACGGAAGGAACGGCCTCGGGGCGGTCATGGGGAGCAAGAACCTGAAGGCGGTGGCGGTAAAGGGTTCAAAAAAACTCCCGCTTGCCGATCCGAAAGCACTGAAGAACATCGCAAAGGAGTTCGCACAAACCTTCAAGGACAATCCCATCGGCAATTCTCTGTTCGAATACGGCACGACCATCGGCGTCAACGCCATGATGGCGGGGGGGGCATTGCCCACCAACAACTGGGACAGGGGGATCCTTGAAGGAGGCGAAAATCTCTTCTGCAACAAGTACAATGAGGAAATCCTCAAAGACAGAAAAGGGTGCTTCGCATGTCCGATTCGCTGTAAGCGGGTCATAGAGGTGACCAGGGGGGATATCAGTGTCGATTCGGAGTACGGCGGGCCGGAATACGAAACCATCGCCGCACTGGGCTCGAACGTCGGCATCAACGACCTGGCTGTCGTCGCCAAGGCGAACGAGCTCGCAAACCACTTCGGTATAGATTCCATCTCCCTGGGAATGGCAATCTCTTTTGCGATTAAGTGCTATGAAGAGGAAATCCTGACCGACAAGGATACCGGCGGCATGGAGCTCTCCTTCGGGGACGGTGAGATGCTGCTGAAACTGATCGAAATGACGGCGCACCGCGATGGGATCGGGGACCTCCTTGCGGAGGGGCAGGCGCGGATGGCGAAGAAAATCGGGAAGGGATCGGAAAAATATACCATCACCATCAAGGGACAGGAAGTACCCATGCACGACATCCGGACGAAAACCGGGGTTGGACTGGGATATGTGGTGTCAGATATCGGTGCGGATCATCTGGTTGCGCCTCACGATTCGTTCTTTACCGTCGATGATACCTGGAGCTTCGGTGAAGCGAGAAAACTGGGGTTGACGGTGGCCGTTGATGCGCTTGATCTCTCGGAGCAAAAGGCAAAAAATTACGTAATTATCAGCAGGTATGCCCGGATGCTCGATGTCATCGGGGGGTGTTTTTTCGGTTTTGCGCCGCGCGGCCCGATGTCGGTGGATACCATGCTGGATATGATTAAGTCGATCACCGGCTGGGAAGTGACCATACATGAGCTTCTGAGGGCGGGTGATCGGAGCATTGTGCTTTCGCGCATATACAATTTCCGTGAAGGTTTTTCAAAAGAGGATGACTGCCTTCCCGATAAATACACCGAGAATATGGTAGAAGGTCCCTTTGAGGGTACACTGGCTATTGATCCCGAGAAATTTTATCGGTATCGGGATCATTACTACCGGCTCATGGGGTGGAGTGTCGAGACCGCATATCCAACGGATACGCATATCAACGAGCTGGGGTTGGTGGAGTTTCTTTAAGCCGAAAGTGGAATGTGCCCTCAAAGGAAGAGGCGTATTGTGACGGGATGTTTTCGAAAAAACCTCACAGCCGTCATCGGCACCGTCGTGCTGATTTTCACGATGTGTGGATCGGTTGCCGGAGAAAGTTCCGACGGTGCTTCCTTCAACCGACGCTACCACACGCCGGCCCACGTGATTCTCGATATGGAACGAGCCCTGGGTTCTGAAGAATCCGACTATCTGATGCTCGATTCCATCATCGATGAGGCGGCGAGAAGAATTTCACACGATCGGTCGGGACAAAATCCGGACCCGGTGGTCGTACTCCGGGCCATTGACGATACCCTTGACGACCTGGGATTTAGCTACGGTATGCCGGAGCTGTTTCATGACGGTCTGAGAGACCGGAAACTTGACTGCTTTCACTACACCGTCACGTATGTCAGTATCGGTAAAGCTCTCAATCTTCCCCTGTACGGCGTGAGCGCCCCGGAACACGCCTTCGTCCGCTGGGACGCCGACGGCAGACACGATCCGATCAATCCCGATAATCCCGTCAACAAGGGCGACGTCAATTGGGAAGCCACGGACCCGCTGGTATTTACCGATGCGGAATGCGAATGGGATTACAACATCAATCCCTCATCTCTGATGAACGGTGTATTTCTCTACAACCTGACGTATGACGAGCTGATATCGTCCGCCCACAACAACATCGCCATATACCACGAGCTCAACGGAGACTATTCCGCCGCACTGAATCATTACGATCGTGCGTTGGAGATGTATCCGAAAGATCCGCTCCTGTACTGCAACAGGGGTGGATGGTACTACAGCGAAGGTGATCTGATGTACGCCCTCCAGGATTTATCCACCGCCATCTGGCTCGATCCGAACGACTCCGTTGCATACTACTTGAGAGGTCTTGTCCTGTTCGATATGGAAAAATACGAAGAGGCTTTTTTGGATTTCGATTATGCCGTGACGCTTTATCCCTTCGATCCTTCCTACTGGTTCTACAAGCTCTTTTCACGCCTGAGATGTGTGACCGACCGTTTATTCGACCTGCCTGTGGAAAACGGGCCGTTGACGCAGATAATGCACGAACCGATACGGTAACCGAGATCCTCCCGGTGATGGATGAGAGGAAATGGGGACGGGATCACGCGGGAGTATACATGGGATTATTACGTGAAAACAGCAGTCATTTCCGATATTCACGGGAACCTCATCGCCCTTGAGGCGTTCTTCGCCGTGACAAAACTTCTTGGTGTCGATCGTACCGTCTGCCTCGGGGATGTCGTCGGCTACAATCCCTGGCCGAATGAGTGCATTGATATATTACGAAGGTGCGGCATCCCCACGATCATGGGAAATCACGACCGCGTGGCCGCAGGCATTCAGGAGCCGATCGTCTTCAACGACATCGCCCGGGAAGCGATACTCTGGACCAGGGAGGTGCTGACGGAGAAAAACCGGGAATATCTCAGGACGCTTCCCTCCCAAATGACCGTAGATAAGAAGTATCTTCTGGTTCATGGATCGGCTATAGATCCGGATGAGTATATTCTTTCACCGGATGCCGCGGCTCACAATATCGCGGTACTGCAGGAATCAACCGATGTGACACTCTGTTTTTTCGGGCATTCTCATGTGGTGTCGTGCTTTTTATCAAATGGAACTTTCTATCTGTCCCAGGCCCCTCCGGATCTGTCCCTGGATGCTGATCTCACCTACCTGATTAATCCGGGTAGTATCGGACAGCCGAGAGACGGAGACAGCATGGCCTCATTTCTGATATTTGATGAAGATGAAAAACGGGTGAAGTTTCATCGCTTCAGGTATGATATCGAATCGGTGGTGACGGAGCTGAGCAGGCAGGGACTGAATCCGTTTTTGGGACAGCGGCTTTATCAGGGAAAATGATTGAAGAATGTGTTTGATATTTGCATAACGATACGCTATAAGGAACGAACGCGTTGATATCGTCTTGTATGATGCTTGTTTTATCTGTCGATATCGGAAGAGACCACGCGGGAATATATTGAATGAATATATCCGATTCGGATATGCATGCGTGTCACCTCATGTTCGGACTATCATGTGCATAACATCCTTCTGGGATTACGCTTTGCTTGCGGCGATAATCTTTCTCGCCTCGGGTGTGCAGGGGCTCTCCGGTTTCGGATTCGCCCTGGTCTCCATGTCTCTCTTGCCGCTTTTTTTCCCCATCACGTTCGTCACGCCCCTGGTCGCCCTGGAGGCCGCCCTGGTGACGTTTTATGTCTTTTTAACACTGAGATCCCATTTTGATATAAAAAAGCTCTCTCCCCTTCTTATCGGCGCACTCTTCGGCATTCCCCTGGGCGTGTTCGGACTGATTCATCTCAACGAGGTCGTTATCATTCGGACGTTTGCTGTGTGCCTGTTTCTCTATGCTCTCTATTCCCTTGTGGGAAGGGAGCCCTCATTTTCTCTCTCAAAAACGTGGGGATACGTGTTCGGATTCGTCTCCGGCTGCCTGGGTGGGGCCTACAATACCAGCGGTCCGCCGGCGATCATCTATACGTCGCTTCAGGACTGGGACAAAAATGAAGCAACCATTACCCTGCAATCTTATTTCATGGTGACCGCTCTCCTCATCATCGTCATGCATTCGATCAACGGACTGATAACCGTAGAAGTGCTGAAGTGTGTGGGAATTGTTATTCCGTTTTCACTGGTGGGAGTATTTATCGGGACCTATTTCTTCAGCCGCATCAAGCAAGAAACATTCAAGAGAATTGTATTCACCCTGTTGATGATCGTGTCGGCGGCGCTCTTTTTTCATTAGGAAGTCGTGTGAGAAGTGACATCGAACCACGCGATTGATCACGATACGGCGCAATCGATCCCGATGGCGAAATTGATATCCGACGGATTATCCTTGACGGGAGGCGACCTCTGATTATACAGTAATAGACACCGGGTACACCCCCGGTCGATTGATTATCAACACTTTCACGAAACGGATTTACGTAATGCTTCCAGTTACACATATTTTATGTCCCATTGACTTTTCCGAGTCATCGTATAAGGCCCTGGAAACCGCGGAGGAGCTGGCCGTCCATTTCAACGCGAAGCTGACGGTGCTGCATGTGGTGCAGGATATACCGGTTTTGCCCGCGCTTCCCACGAATCCATCGATAGACGTGCCGGAATACCAGGAAAAGCTTGAGGAGGCGGGGAGAATCGCCCTGGAGACGACAATACAGGAGAAGATATCATCGATCGTCCAGGTCGAGTCTGCGATAAAAAGCGGCAGACCCGCCGATGTCATCATCGATGTGGCCGATGAGATCAAACCGGATTTCCTCGTCATATCCACTCACGGGGAGTCCGGTGTGACACACCTCTTTTTCGGATCGGTGGCGGAAAAGGTGATCCGGCATGCGTCCTGTCCTGTACTGACCGTACAAACCGACGGCACGGAGATCCCTTGATTTCTCACCGTATCGAAAGAAGCGAGCTTCTATCGATTTTTCTGGTCAAAAAATATTTCATAGCAACATAATAGATAAGGAATAACCGATGCTGCCGATAAAAAAGATACTCTGCCCTATTGACTTTTCCGAGCCGTCATATGGGGCGCTTGATATCGCCGGAGAGCTGGCGGCGCACTTCGACGCCCGGCTCGTGATTCTGCATGTCGTCGCCGAGATTCCGTATCTCTCCGGATCGACGACCATCACGGGCGTTGATATCCCGAAATATCAGAAACAGCTGGAGGAGATTTCATTTCAAAAAATCTCGGAGATAATCAAGAGCAGGATTCCAAAGGGCGTTGAGGCGCATCCGGTCATCACCGTGGGCAAGGCAGCGGATGAAATCGTGGCGGTTTCCGATGAGCAAAAGCCCGATATCCTCGTCATCGCCACTCACGGCGAGACCGGCGTACGCCACCTGGTATTTGGATCCGTGGCGGAAAAGGTGGTCAGGCACATTCGTGTGCCGGTTTTGACCGTTCGGGCGTCGGAGTAGCACGAGCGTATACAAGGGCCATGCAAGAACGATTCGGGGAAGCGGGGTTCAAAAAGAAAAGATAATATCCGTTTCGCACGTATGTGCACTTCCCTCGTGGTTTTCAACCGACGGATGACCGGATGTGCACCCACGGTGTGTCGACGACAGTGAAGACCGGGCTTTTCCCACCTCACATATCCGACATCGAACGTACCCTTCCACAAGCGTCTGTTTAAAAAGCCGGCGGCCAAAAACGTGGAGAACCGTGATTTTTCAGGCGGGAGCGTCCAGATGACGAGAAACCTCCCATCGCGACTCATTCAATGATCTTGAGAACACGTATGGATAACGGAAAACAATCCGTACAGAACCATCATGTGACAATCACCGGGTATTATCCCGGCGTGATCGGCGAGATAGTGAAGCTCCACGGCGCCTATTATCATGAACACTGGGACCTCGATAAAACCTTCGAGGTGGAGGTGGCGCGAGAGCTCTCGGATTTCATGTGCCGGTTCGACGGCAATCGGGACGGGTTCTGGGCGGCGACGGGGAACGATGGATTTCTGGGTTCCATCTCCCTGGACGCACGAGACGACCGGGATGAAGGGGTGCGGCTTCGCTGGTTCATCGTCCGTACCGAAGCCCAGGGCCTGGGCGTCGGTACGAGGCTGATGCAGACGGCGCTTTCACACGCTGCAAACAAGGGATACGGACGGGTGTACCTGTGGACCTTCGAAGGGCTTTTGTCCGCCCGAAATATGTACGATCGTTTCGGATTCGAGGTGATTCACCAGGAGCGGGTGGTGGAGTGGGGGAGGGAGCTTTTGCAGCAGAAGATGGAACTCAAGAGATAATATTGTTCTCTACATTCTCAAGGATTGACAGATGGTTGTTATTGCGAAAATGAAGGCGAAGAAGGGGAGCGAAGGAAAACTTGAGGCGGCTCTGAAGGATATGGTCGCGAAGGTGGCGTCGGAGGAGGGGACCCTCGCCTACACGCTGCACAGGTCGATGAGCGACGGTACGGAGTTTCTTCTATACGAGAAATATACGGATCAGGACGCATTCAGCCGACACAGCGAGACCTCCCACTTCAAGGAGTTGATGGGGATTACGGCCTCTCTCCTAGACGGCCCTCCTGCGGTGGAATTATTTGAAGAGCTCGCGTCCCTGTGACGCATGGGAAGAGGAGGCTGGACTGCGTCGTCAGGGTGATGTCTGTTTTCCCATGATACATGCCGTCACCAGTCCGAAGCCGAAGCACCATAGGTTGATGAAGGCGTTCAGGACAGTATCCAGCGGGGTGATGGAATACATTCCGTTCTGAATGTTGAAACTGGCATCCAGAATCCCAAGAAACATCAGTCCGCCGGACGCCACCAGGGAGAGGACGATGCCGCCGTATCGTTCCTTTATAAGCAGCACTCCCGCAATAATCAGCACGATGGAGAGGATGCAGTCCGGGGGCGGGAAGGAGTGCTCGAACACGAAATATCCTTCGGGCGGCGTTTCAGGCGCCAGGCCGACGGTGAAAAATCCGATCCAGAACAGGATAATGCCGACGCCGGTGATGATCTCAAGCCAGGCGATCGGCAGGCGTCCCTTTATCTGTATATCCATCACAACCTCCGCTTTTTACCGAGAGGCGGGATTACCCCGTGAGGTGAGCCTCTTTCTTTTTTTGGACCTTCCGAATCGTCATGTCCATGATGAATTCAACGAGTCGGGGAAAGACACGGTTGGCAAGATAGATCATGTTGCCGTCGAATCCGGTGATGATGACCGGTTTTTTCCGGCGCATACCGGAAATGAGCGACCGTGCGACGTCTTGGGCGTCCATGACCTTGGCGTTTTCCGAAAGGGCCTTTGTTTCCACCGGTTTTTCCTTGTTCTCCTCCTCAAAGCCGGGGGTATCCGTATCCGGGGGGCATAATGCGCTGACCGTAATGCCGTGGGATTTCAGCTCGCTCCGAAGCGAGAGGGTGAGTCCCATGACCCCGAACTTGGAGGCAGCGTAGTCGGAATACCCGAACACACCCATGAAACCCGCCAGGGACGACACATTCACGATATAGCCGCCACGTTCTTTCATATGGGGGACAACAGAGGACGTCACATACCACACGCCGCAGAGGTTGGTCCGTATCGTTCGGTCGAATTGTTCTATGGTGATGTCCTCGAAGTAGCGGGGTCTGGCGAGACCGGCGTTGTTGACCAGCACGTCGGGGACTTCCAGCTCTTTTATAGCGTCGGCGATGGATGAGTCCACAGACTTCGGGTCGGTCACGTCCATCCGGAATGCCGCGAACTTCTGGTCGTCCAGGATTTTTATATCTTGCAAACGAGCCAGCGCGGAATCAAGATCTTTTTGCCCTCGGGCGAAGATCGCCACATCGGCGCCTCGTGATGCGAACTCACAGGCGATGGCCCCGCCGATCCCCTTGGAGCCGCCGGTCACAAAAACCACTTTCTTCATCACATCTTTCACGGTATATCCTTATCGTATGTATGTATCGGTAAAGCATGGGTGCGTATTGAAGTACGTATATGTATGTAATGTATAGATACCTGCTTCACACCAGTGCGTATCGGCAGCAGATGTGTCGGAGAAAAAGTATATTGTATTACTTCTCCTTCAGCCAGGAGGCGCCGATACTCTTAAAAATTCGATCGTAGACCTCTCTGATGCTGTTCTGGTTCCCGTATGTGGAAAGTCGATACATCATGAGAACATCATGAAAATTCTTGACCTTGTTAGAGGTGAATTGATCTATATAATAATTCACGATCCGATCCGGCAGCATAATGGAAATGGAAAGATTGAGGAATACGTCATCATCCGGGATGTCCGAGAGGTACAGAAATGGGGAATTATCCCGATTGAAACGATCCCTGAGAAAAAATGCCAGGCCGTAGAATGTCTTGTACCGATCGTCGAGGCGGCTGCTGAGAACGATCACCGGCACGCCGTCAACATAATGCAGAAATCCGGCACAGAACAAATCACAGACGACCAGGGGGACATTGTAGAGATCCAAGATGTCGAGAAATTCTTCATACGTGAGGATGCTGTTGTCGGCGTATGAACGCTCGGCGTCATGACTATCGGCGTGTTTTTCCATCAGTACAAACTCAGACGGTTATTTCTTTACAATAGCATAGCATAAACAATCGGAAATGCCGATGTCAAGAAAAACTTTTTCCTGTTGATCGGGACCAAAAATGCGCCGGAGTGGTGCATACGTTGCTAAAGCGTTCCGTCATCGACCGTTTTTCAGTCGGTCCACCGCATCGATGGACAGGCGTAGGGCGTTTTCAAGCTGTTGTATCTCCTTATCCGAAATGAATCTCCGGGCGTTACCGTCTATGGTATCGAGCAGGGCGGAGAGGTCGGTACTTCTGAGGGGATCGGGGTGAATGGAGACGATCTCGAACAATTCATCAGTTGAAATGTTCAGCGCATCGGCGATTTTGGATGCCTCTTCGGGATTCGGTCGTTCGGTGCGGATTTCCAGACTCCGGATGCGTTGTTCGGCGATTCCCGTTCTCAGGGCGAGTTCTTGAAGTGTCATATTGAGGGATTCTCGGAAATGTTTCATGGTTTTTTCCGTCCTGACGCCTCTCCCGGTCACGGGCGACTCCTCGCATTTGTGAGTTTTTTTGTAGTAATGTCATACCGTTTTTTTCGGCCGTTGTCAATCAACATTTTCTTCCGTCTGACACGGGATTGAACGACAAAAACATGAAAAAAACGTGAAATACATTCCTTCTCGAGATGCGTATCCGGAGTCGATTGGATCTGTAATCTGCTCGGCTCGATTGTAACTATTTTTCTGCTTGAAATGGCACTGCATTTACGCTATGTTTATTTCCGGTATAATGTGGACCGCCAGGTTCCGGCAGTCTTGAAAAAATAAAAAAACATCGGGGGATCCATGTCCGATCAGGAAAAAATCACTCGGGAAAGAACGCTTAGGGCGCGGGCCATACAAGAGGCGGGGGGAATTGATGAAGCCCTTGATGCGGGCACGCTCCCGCAATACGCGGATATCACCCTCTCTGAAGCAATAGTCCTTGGACTCATTCGCCAGGATGTGACCACGTTTCTGGGCATATTCGGGCACGGCTCAACGGAAATAGGTGAAGTTCTGAGAGTCTATGAAGGGGAGGGACTTGTCAGGACCTACCCGGTCAGACACGAGACCGAGGCGGTACACGCGGCGACGGCGCTGAGGTGGGTGACCGGCAAGAAGGCGTGCGTCTTCACGTCCATCGGCCCCGGCGCCATGCACGCCCTGGCCGGCTCTCTTGCGCCCCTCAGCGACGGGCTGGGCGTCTGGTTTCTGTTGGGGGATGAAACAACCGAGGACGAGGGTCCGAACATGCAGCAGATACCGGGTCACGAACAGAACCTGTTTCTCCAGCTTTTCGGCGTCATGGGAAATTCATACATGCTGCATACACCGGCGGCGGTGAGTGTGGCCTTACGGAGGGGGCTGAACACCGTTGATCATCCCTACCGTCGGGGGCCGTTTTACCTGTTGCTCCCCATGAACACCCAGCCGATGATCATCAACGATTTCAATATCCGAATGCTTCCCAAAAACCCGCCGCCGCCGTTGGGTCCGGCGGCCGATCATCTCTATGATGCGGCCACCGAGGCGATCATCGCGGCGAAAAAGGTGGTGGTCAAGGTCGGCGGGGGGGCACGGGAAGCCGGAGACGAGCTGATCGAGCTTCTTGACCGAATAGACGGCGTGGCGGTGACCAGCCCCCTGGTCTCGGGGGTTATCCCGTTTTGGCACGAGCGGAACATGACCGTCGGCGGTTCCAAGGGATCCATTTCGGGCAACTACGCCATGGAACAGGCGGATCTCTTGATCGTCGTCGGCAGCAGATTCGTCTGTCAGTCCGACTGCTCACGCACCGGCTATCCGAAGGTTCAGCATGTCATCAATATCAACGGCGATGTGAGTGCTGCAACCCACTACACGAAGACCACCGCAATGATCGGGGACATCAAAGCAACCCTGAAAAAACTGAACGAGGCCCTGAAGAAAAAAGGCGTATCCTCACAGAAGGGAGCCTCCGAGTGGTTCAAGAACTGTCGAAAGAAGCGGGAGGAGTGGGATCGATTTCGAGAACAGCGCTACGATACCCCGGAGATCTACGATGAGACATGGAAGCGGGAAGTCATGACACAGCCGGCGGTCATAAAGGCGGCGTCGGACTGGGCGAGAAAGAACGACGCCGTATCGTTTTATGACGCCGGCGACGTCCAAGCGAACGGATTTCAGATCGTTGAGGACGATCGACCGGGACGGACGTTCACGGAGACCGGGGCCAGTTACATGGGATTCGCCTCGTCGGCGCTGTTGGCCACGGCACTCTCGGATACTCCGTTTTACGCCCTGGCGCTTTCGGGGGACGGCTCCTTCGTCATGAATCCACAGATACTCATCGACGGGGTGGAGCACGGCGCAAAGGGATGCATCGTGGTTCTGGACAACCGGAGGATGGGTGCGATTTCCGGTCTGCAGCAGGATCAATACGGAGAGGTCTACGCCACGGGGGATTCCGTTGAGGTCGACTATGTCGCACTGGCGAATGCCGTGAAGGGGGTGAAAGCGCTCTTTGGGGGATACACGACCGAGTCGCTCATCGCGGCGCTGGATGAAGCGAAGGCCCATGACGGCGTATCGTTGATCCATGTACCGGTCTATTACGGCACGGATCCATTGGGGGGGATGGGGGTGTTCGGGAGATGGAACGTGGGCAATTGGTGCGTGAAAACCCAGTCTCTCCGGAGGGAGATAGGGCTGTAAGAGACAATAGCACGGTCGTGTCCGTTTGGCATGGAGAGCGGTGAAGTCACGGGATGAGGGGGTGGAGGGAAAAGCCGTCGAGCGGGTCTTCGGTGGTGAGGGAGGATTGAGGGACATACAGTGCGCGGTGATCGGTATGGCTGTATACCGTTTCCGTGCGAACGAACCGGCGGCGGGTCGGCGGGAAATATACTCTGCCGTTACCGCCGTTTGTCACGGGGAGGCAGGTGTTCATGGCGAAAAAGAAACCGTTTGAAGGTATTCTGAAAAATCTTACCAACTACGGCGACAGGGAATTCAGCGCATACATGAGGCGCGCATTTTTCGCGTCGGCGGGATACGACCGCGAAGACCTCAACCGCCCCATCGTCGGCGTGGTTGACACCTCCTCGGATTACAACACTTGCCACCGCCAGATGCCGGAGATGGTCGCCGCCGTCAAAAGGGGTGTTCTGGAGGCCGGGGGCCTGCCGCTCTCCTTCCCGACCATCTCCCTCAACGAAATCTATACACATCCCACGACCATGCTCTATCGCAATCTCATGGCGATGGAGACCGAGGAGATGATCCGCGCCCAGCCGATGGACGCCGTGGTACTCCTGGGCGGCTGCGATAAGACGGTCCCGGCGCAGATCATGGCGGCCATCTCGACGGACATCCCCGCCGTTTTCGTTCCCACCGGCCCCATGATGACCGGCTCCTGGAGGGGCGAGCGTCTGGGGGCGTGCACAGACTGCAGGAGGCTCTGGGCGAAGTACCGGGCGGGGGAGCTGACCGATGCAGAGATCGAGGAGATAGAGGGGGCGCTCTGCTTTACGGGCGGCTCCTGCATGGTAATGGGGACGGCCACAACCATGGCCTCTGTGGTGGAGGTCCTGGGATTCTCTCTTCCCGGCGCGGCGGTTGCACCACATGCGTCGGGTGAGAGGTTAAAGATCGCTGCGGCGTCGGGTCGCCGGGCCGTTGAAATGATACAAGAGGACATCACGCCGATGAGCTTTCTGACGGGCTCATCCTTCAAAAACGCAGTGACGGTGCTTGCGGCCATCTCCGGTTCCACAAACGCCGTCATACACCTCATCGCCGTCGCCAGGAGGGCGGGGATAACGCTCTCGCTTTCGGAGTTCGATGAAATATCCAGGATGATTCCGGTCCTGGTAAACTGTAAGCCCGTTGGCACGGAATACGCCGAGGATTTTCACCTGGCAGGCGGCGTGCCTGTGCTCCTGAAGGCACTGGAGGGCTTTCTGGATACCGATGTACGTGGGATTACCGGCAAGACGCTCCGCGATCTCCTGCGTGATGTATCGCTCCCCGGGGACTGGCAGCGGGTGATCAGGACAACGGACGACCCGGTGCAGGGTCCCGGGGCGCTTGTGGTTCTCTCCGGGAGCCTCGCCCCAAACGGCGCCGTCCTGAAGGCCGGTGCGGCGGACGGGAGGCTCTTTTCCCACACAGGACCCGCCGTGGTCTTTGAATCACCGGAGGACGCGGCACTCCGCGTTGATGACGAGTCCCTGAAGATTACCCCGGATCACGTCATGGTGCTCAGGAACTCAGGGCCGGTCGCTTCCGGCATGCCCGAGGCGGGATCTCTCCCCATCCCGAAATACCTGGCCAGACGTGGGGTAACGGACATGGTGCGAATTTCCGACGGGCGGATGAGCGGCACCTCATACGGCACGGTGGTGCTCCACTGCTCCCCCGAGGCCGCCGTCGGCGGGCCGCTGGCCCTGGTCAAAAACGGCGATATGATTACACTCGATGTGGAAAAAAGACGTATCGATATTCTTGTGGACGGGGGGGAACTCGATCGCCGCAGGAAATCATTTGTGCCTCCGGACACGCCGGAGCGGGGGTGGCGGCGGCTCTTCGCCCTGCACGTGGAACAGGCGCACCTGGGGTGCGATATGGATTTTCTCTGAGTCCAACTCTTCCAAGCCGGTAAAGAGACGAGACATACGGACGCATCAGGACTCTTTTTGTGGATTGTCACGATGCAGCTCACGGCGGCCGTCTCCACTTATCGGTACATCCAATCAGAATCAAAAAGCGCCCGAAGCGAAACGCCGGGCGCTTTCGGTATTCCTCGGACAATATTGGAAAAGGTGGACTGGCCGGGTGCGCGATATACAGGTCGTCTTTTTTTTCACAGGCCGGTATCTATTCGTACATCTCGGGCCGCCGGTCGTCGAAGATGTGGTTTTTTTCGGTGATGTTTTTATCGTCAGCCGCCCGCGGGTCAATCGTCACGGTCGAGACGGCTTCCTCGGTCTCACCGAAGGTGATCAGGTATTCCCCCGTCGGAGAGACGACCTGGGAGCCTCCGGTGAAGGTATTGTCGAACTCACCGTTAATCTCCCTGCCGACGCGGTTGGTGGTGACGATATAGACCCTGTTCTCCAGCGCTCGGGCGAACATCGCCTGCTGGCAGTAGGGGAGCACCAGGTTCGCCGGGTGCAGGATCACCTGGGCGCCGCGGAGGGCAAGGGTGCGGGCGGACTCGGGAAACGCCCAGTCGAAGCAGATCATCATGCCAAAGCATACGCCGTGATACTCGAATACCGAAAAACCGGTGTCGCCCGGTGAGAAGAAGTCCTTTTCGTGAAAAAACAGGTGCGTCTTGCGATAGTTGGAGATCACCTCGCCGTAGCCCAGGAAGAAAGACGAGTTGTAATACCGCCCGTTCGATTCCTCCGCGTACCCGCCGCATATCCCGATGTTTCTCTCCTTTGTGAGGCGAAGAAACCGAGAGAGCACCGGGTCGTCGTCGAGACGGAGGGCGGCTTTTTTGACCTCTGAGATATCCTTGAAGGTGTACCCGGAGAGGAAGAGCTCCGGAAAGATGAATATATCGGCATCGACGCCGGAAATCAGATCGATCGCCCGCTCGGCGTTCTGTTCCGTATCGAGTAAGAGTGGTTTCGACTGCACGAGCGCAATCGTCACGGCTTTCGATGTTGGAGCCGATGATGTGTGGGTATCCACGAGATCACTCCTTTTCAAAGGTGAGGAACTATACCATGGGCGGGCATACAGACGCAAGTAAAAGGGCTGCGTGGTTTTGAGCTTGACAATCAATGCAGATTGTGGCTATCGTTTTGTAAAGAAACATATCATGTGTGTCATACTGATATTATGATAAGTGAAAATCCATGATCACGTTTGCGGATATTCGGGACGCCCACACGCGCATTAAAAATTTCATCAACCGAACGCCGATCATGACGTCCCGGACGATCGATGAAATGTGTGATGCGTCTCTCTTCTTCAAGTGTGAGAACTTACAAAGGGCGGGGGCATTCAAGGCACGGGGGGCGATGAATACCCTTTCTCTCTTGACCGATGAGGAAAAAAATCGGGGCGTGGTCACCCATTCCAGCGGCAATCACGCCCAGGCGCTTGCTCTGGCGTCTCGCATGGTGGGGGTTCGGGCGACCATCGTCATGCCGAAGAGCGCCCCCCGGGTGAAGGTGGAGGCGACGAGGGGGTACGATGCCGAGGTGGTGTTCTGCGATGATACCGAGGCGGATCGTATCGCAACGACTGAATCCCTCATAGAATCACACGGCTATACGATGGTTCACCCCTATGACGACGATAGGATCATCTGCGGGGCGGCGACGGCGGCGTGGGAGCTTCTCGAAGATATCGGCGGGATCGATGTGATTGTGGCCCCGGTGGGAGGAGGGGGGCTTCTCAGTGGAACGAGTCTTGCCGCGAAGCTATCCGATGAACGCATTCGGGTCTATGCGGTGGAGCCGAAGGGGGCGGACGATGCGTACCGGTCATATCGAAAGGGAGAAATCGTAAAAAACGATCGGGTCGCAACCATCGCCGACGGCCTTCGCACGAGCCTTTCCCCTCGAACGTTTTCCATTATCCGGGAACATGTCGACGGAATCATTACCGTGTCGGATAGGGAGATCATTGAGGCCATGAGACTTCTCTGGGAGCGGATGAAGATTGTCGTGGAGCCGTCGGGCGCCGTGCCCCTGGCGGGGATATTGAAAAATGATATTCAGATCGCGAAAAAAAGGGTCGGTGTGATACTCAGCGGAGGAAATATCGATTTGGGCGGCTTTTTCGAGATGCTTGATAAAAAGATCATGGACGGATCGTAAAAGCGGCATGAATACACCAGCATGTGATGGGTACCGTGGATACTAAAGAACAAATAAACATACTCTATATGGAGGATAATAAGGGCCTTGCCCAACTGCTTCAGAAGTTATTGTCCAATAGGGGATACCATGTCGATATCGCGTTGAACGGACGTGAAGGCCTGGATACATTCGAAAAGGGATCCTACGATGTCCTGATTCTCGATCATGATATGCCGGAAATCGACGGCCTGGAGGTCGCAAAAATTCTGAGCGAAAGAAACAAACTGCCGCCGACGATCATGGTAACCGGTGCGGGCAATGAGAACATTGCTGTGGAGGCGATGAAAATAGGGGTCGGCGATTATATCGTAAAGGATGTCAGAAGCGGGTATTTTGATCTGCTGCCCTCGGTGATTGATCGGGTGCTCAACCAGAGGCGACTGGAACGTGCCCATCAACAGGCGCAGGAGGAGCTGAAGAGAACAAAGGATGAACTGGAAATCCGTGTTCGTGATCGTACCGCGGAACTTAATAAACTGAACGTCGAGCTGAAACATGAGCTCGCCGAGAGAATCCGCGCAGAAAGTCTCCTACGGGAATCGGAACAGCGGCTCCGCCATCTTTCATCCCGCCTGATGCAGGCACAGGAGAACGAGAGAAAGCGTATATCCGGTGAGCTGCATGACAGCATCGGCCAATCGCTCACCAGCATCAAGATGAAGCTTGAAAGTCTCAAGAGGCGAACGGGTCGGTCAGACGAAGGGACACACGATATGCTTTCGTCCACGGTTGAATTGTCCGGGCAAACAATAGAAGAGATCAGACGGATCGTCATGGATCTCAGACCGTCGACCCTCGATGATCTCGGGCTCATTGCCACGCTCAACTGGTTTGTTCGTGAACACCAGGGTGGATGTGAAGACATGACGGTGGAGATGAACATGTCTCTCAAAGAGGAGGACATTCCTCACCGGCTTAAAACAATCCTGTTTCGGGTTATTCAGGAAGCTTTCAATAATGCCGTGAAACACAGCGGGGCGGACCATATCTTTATTCTCTTGGAGAGAAAAGACGAGAGGCTCCTGCTGAGGATGAGAGACAACGGCTCGGGCTTCGACCTCGAGGCGTTCAATGCGTCCCGACGAAGGTATGAATCAATGGGATTGACATCGATGAGAGAACGTATCGAGTTCTCCGGAGGAAAGTTTCATCTTGACTCGCGGATTAACGAAGGCACCGAGGTTTCAGCCGAGTGGATCATCTCGGAATCGGTGATTACTGATTGATAAGCCCTTTTTCCAGTGCGAATGCCGTGACCGCAGAGGCGTTATGAAGGTCAAGCTTTTTCATGAGGTTGGCCCGATGCTTTTCCACCGTCTTGACGCTGATACACAAGTTATCGGCGATTTCCTTGTTTTTATATCCCTCGGCGATCATCTTGAGCACATCCTTTTCCCTCTGGGTCAGGCTGTCCCAGGCCGATACGACCTTCAGCTCCTTTTTCCCCTCAAGGTATCCGTTAATGACCTTCTTTGATACACCGGGACTCAGGTAGGAGCCGCCGCTCAAGACGCTCTTGATAGCCATGATCAACTCTTCCTGATTGGCGTCCTTGAGAATGTACCCGTCCGCACCGGCATTCAGCACTTCCATGATATATTCGTCTGTGTTGTGAATGGTGAGGACGAGTATCTTTGAGTAGGGACTGATCTTCTTGATCTCCTTGATTGCCCCGAGGCCGCTCATCTTCGGCATGGAGAGGTCCATCAGGATAATGTCGGGCAGAAGTTTCCGTGCAAGTCGTATGGCGACGATTCCGTCCTCGGCCTCCCCGACCACGTCCAGATCCCCCTCGGATGTCAAGAGAGACTTGAGTCCGTCCCGGAGGATGGTGTGATCCTCCGCTATCATTACGGTGTGTTTTTTCATGATACAAAAAACAAAAAACAAAATGACAGTGTGAAAGTCTACAAAATAAGGTATAATAATTAACAAAATACTGTCAAGACCTTATTTACCACAGCTTTGAGAGGGAGTAAAGTAGAAATACACACATTTATAATACATCAAATAATATTCAGCGTTTTTGCATGAAGCAGTATGTTTCCGATCTGCCGTACATGATTTCGGTGTATGTGAAACACCCGGCATGAGTGGACGCTATCTGTAGAATTAAAAGACTGTCCCGACTATCAAATTACATGTACGCATTCTATTCTGCATGAACAGAACGAAAGATTCAAAGAAACGGACTGTTCTCATCGTCGATGATCATGATCAGTTCAGAAACTCTCTCAAAGAACTGATTACCTCTCGGTTTTCATCGTTTCGATGTGAAGAGGCGAAAAGCGGCAAGGATGCGATGTTGCTTGTGGAGACGGTTCAGCCTGATCTGATTTTTATGGATATAAAGCTTCCGGACAACAATGGTCTGGAATTAACCCGCCGTATTAAAAAGACACACCCGGAAAAAATCATCATCGTTATCACGCAACATGACATACCGGAATATAAAGAGGCTTCCCTGGAAAGCGGCGCCGACTATTTTATTTCAAAGGGATCGATGGACACCGATGATATCGTTCGGTTAATCGAGCATTTCGTGACGTAATTGATAGCATATGAGAATGGGGTGTGGGCTCGACTCGAATGTTCCTGTTGCGTTTCACACCGTACATTGGAAAGACATTCCTCACACACACAACCGGATCCCGCAGGCGACCGGACTATATTTTTATACATGCATCCATAGTGTCCTGATAAATCAGGTTGACTTTGGATGTTTTGTTGTGATACTACGTATACGGATGGCGGCAAAACATAACGGGTTCCGGTGTGAATATTCTTATATCCAACGACGACGGCATAGATGCCCTGGGAATCTCAACCCTCGCCGCATGGATAGGGCGTGATAACCATGTCTTTGTCGTCGCCCCTGATCGGGAACGAAGCGCCGCCAGTCACAGCCTGACCCTCAAACACCCACTCAAGGTTAAAAACCTGGGAGACGATCGATACAGTGTGGACGGAACGCCCGCAGACTGCATCAACCTGGCTGTAAACACCATCATGCCGGTACGTCCGGACCTGGTGCTCTCGGGAATAAATCATGGGGCGAATATGGGGGATGATATTTCATACTCCGGCACCGTGTCGGCGGCGAAGGAGGGGATGCTTCTGGGTATCCCCTCTCTGGCGTTTTCCCTTGAAATGAAACATAGTCATGATTTTGAACCGGCGGCACGGTTTGCGGCGAAACTCGTTCGTTTCATACAAGACAATCCCGTCCCGCCGGATACGCTGCTGAACATCAACGTCCCGGATCGTCTTGTCGATAACGAGGTTCCATACAGGATTACCAGACAGGGGCAAAGGATATACGACGATACCGACATCAAGAAAGCAACCGCTCGTGGTGGCAACTATTATACAATCCGCGCCCATGAAATACAGTTCAACACAGACATCGAGTCCGATTTTTATGCCGTCACAAACGGCTATATCTCGATTACTCCCCTTCACCTCGATATGACGAATTACTCATCAATCGCGGAACTGAGGACATGGCACCTGTAGATGAATACTCCATCTCTGCACAGAGGATGGTATCGAATCAAATAGAATCCCGGGGTATCAGGGACGAGAGAGTTCTGGACGCGTTTCGCAGGGTTCCCCGCTATCGATTCGTGGAGGACGCCCTCAGGGGGCAGGCATACAACGACCATCCCCTTCCCATCGGCTCCGGTCAAACCATCTCTCAGCCGTATATCGTCGCTCTGATGACCGAGGCGCTGGAGTTGTCGGGCACGGAATCGGTGTTGGAAATCGGCACCGGCTCGGGCTACCAGACAGCGATTCTTGCGGAGCTTGCCGGTCATGTCTATTCAATCGAGCGCATCGAAAAACTGGCAAAGAGATCGAAAGGCATCCTTGAGGAGTTGGGGTATACAAATATCACCATAAAGGTTGATGACGGCACCCAGGGATGGCGGGAATATGCGCCGTTCGACGCCATTATCGTCACCGCCGCGTCCCCAGACGTTCCGAGTCCACTGGTCGACCAGTTGTCCGATGGAGGGAGTCTTGTGATACCCGTGGGGGGAAGGATCAGCCAGGAATTGGTGAAAATTACTCGAAAGGGAAACGGAACAAAGCGCACCCATATGGGTGATTGTCGATTTGTCAAGCTGATAGGTGAACATGGTTGGAAAAATTAAATATCTTTCATCTTTTTAGAAGACTGTATGACTGGGTACTTCACTGGGCGGAGACGCCATACGCGATGCCGGCACTTTTCGTGCTGGCGTTTTGCGAATCATCCTTTTTCCCGATACCGCCGGACGTGCTGCTCATCGCCCTTGCCATCTCTATTCCGAAGCGGGCTTTCAGGTACGCCCTTGCGTGTGCAATCGCGTCGGTGGTGGGGGGCGCCCTGGGGTATCTGATCGGATTGAAGTTCATGGAGCTGATCGGTATTCCGATTTTGAACTTTTACGGGTACATGGATCAATTCCTCAGACTTCAGGAGCTCTTCCAGGCCTATGATTTCTGGGTCGTGGGCATGGCGGGCTTCACGCCGATTCCATATAAGGTCTTTACCATCGCCTCGGGGGCGTGTTCCATCGACTTCATCCGCTTCATGGCGGCGTCATTCGTCAGCAGGAGCGCACGGTTCTTCATCGTGGCGGGATTGATCTATCTATTCGGCGAGCCGATAAAGGATTTCATCGACAAGTACTTCAATCTGTTGACCATCGTGTTTTTTGCACTGATCGTCCTCGGTTTCGTGGTCATCAAATATCTGGTGTAGCATGAGAAAACCGAATCAAATCGCGGTTGTCGGCTCAGGGACAGAAGACGACGCGATTGAGTCGCAGGCAAGAGAGGTGTGCGGAATGCTCGCGGAAAGGGGAGTAATCGTGATATGCGGGGGGCTGGGCGGTGCGATGAGGGGTGCATCACAGGGGACGAAGGAGGCGGGCGGCACGGCGGTGGGAATCATACCGGGAACAGACAAAGACGACGCCAACCCATTCGTCGATGTTACCATCGTGACGGGCATGGGACATGCGAGAAACGCGCTGGTCGTCGGTTCCGCCGACGGAGTGATCGCCCTCGCCGGGGGGGCCGGAACACTGAGCGAGGTGGCCCTGGCCTTAAAGATGAGAAAGCCGGTGGTGGGGCTTTTGGCCTGGGGGCATATAGACGGCGTCATGTATGCGACCACACCCGCTGACGCGGTTCGGTTGATCTTGGAGGAGATACAATGAAGCGGATCGGTGCAATTTCGTATCGACTCCTCCTCCTTTTATCACTTTTCATGCTCGCCTCGTGTGTGACCACGACTTCCGGTACCCTCACGACAGGCGTATATCATACCGTTGAGAAGGGACAGACCCTCTGGCGGATCTCGAAGACATACGGTGTGGATATGCAGCTCATCGCCGAGTACAACGATATCTATAATCCCGACCTTATATATGAAGGGCAGGAGTTGTTTATCCCCAGTGTGAGTGAGATAAAAAAAGTAATCGTGCCGGAGGGCGATACGAACGTGGGTGAAATCATACTGAACAAGGGCCTGTTTCTCTGGCCCACTGAGGGTCTGGTATATTCCCTGTTCGGTATGAGGTGGGGACGCATGCATCGGGGCATGGATATCTCGGGCAAGAGCGGTACCCCGGTTCTCGCCGCCAGGGACGGCACGGTCACCTTTGCAGGGGTGAAGGGTGGGTACGGCAATATCGTGATACTCTCTCATCAGGATGGATATGAAACACGATATGCTCACCTGAGCAGCATCAAGGCGAGCGTTGGGGATACCGTAAAAACCGGCGATGTAATCGGCCTGATGGGAAGCACCGGCAGATCGACGGGACCGCACCTCCATTTTGAGATCAGGAAGGACGACACGGCCAGAAATCCGCTCTTTTTTCTGCCGTAACATGCCCATGAAGAAACTGCAACCGCTCATAGACACGGCGGCGGGCCGGACGCCTGCGGACCTGGTGCTTACAAACGGACGTATCATCGACGTTGTATCGGGGCGCATCAAAACGTGCGACCTGGCGATACATGGAGGGATAGTAGCGGGCATAGGAAAGTATGACGGTCGAGAAACGATAGACCTTGGCGGCCGATATATCGCTCCCGGATTCATCGACAGTCATATCCACATCGAAAGCTCATTTCTTGTGCCATCACAGTTCGCACGGGCCGCCGTTCCCCGGGGAACAACCACCGTCATAGCCGATCCCCACGAGATAGCAAATGTTCTGGGGACAAACGGTATCAGATTCATGTACCATGATTCCCTGAAGGCGCCCCTCGACGTCTTCTTTACGGCCCCCTCCTGCGTTCCCGCCACCCACCTCGAAACCGCGGGAGCCGTACTCACCACGGAAGACATCGCCGAGCTCTTAAAAGAGGAATGGATTGTCGGCCTGGGGGAGATGATGAACTTCCCGGGGGTGATATACGGCGATGAAGCCGTACTGAGTAAACTCGAGGCGGCCCGTAATGCACGGAAGGTGATAGACGGACACGCCCCCGGTGTTTCCGGAAAGGAGCTGTGTGCATATCTCTCGGCCGGCATCACCTCTGATCATGAATGCACACTCCTCTCAGAGGCCCGGGAGAAGCTCGATCTGGGGATGTTCATCATGATCCGGGAAGGAAGCCAGGCAAAGAACATGGATGAGCTCCTTCCCCTCGTGAGTAAGGATTCATGGCCCAGCCTCGCGTTTGTGTCCGATGATATTCACGCGGACGACCTGCTCGATCGGGGATATTTCGATTTCTTTTTGAGAAAGGCGATCGATCACGGGGTCGACCCCGTCACCGCCGTTCGCATGGTCACCCTGTCACCGTCTGCGAGATTTGGTCTTGTGGACAGGGGTGCGCTGGTTCCCGGAAGGAAGGCGGATATCGTCGTACTTGACGACGTGACGGAATTTTCCATTCATATGGTCATAAAGGAGGGAACGGTCGTCTCAAAGAACGGGCAGGTAACCTTCACGGTCGATCCCCTTGATCCG
This sequence comes from Candidatus Zymogenaceae bacterium, assembly GCA_016931225.1. NCBI lineage: Bacteria > Deltaproteobacteria > Candidatus Zymogeniales > Candidatus Zymogenaceae > Candidatus Zymogenaceae bacterium. The sequence continues at coordinate 65,008 of JAFGFE010000031.1, read as the reverse complement.
TCGGCCATACAGAACTCCATCAATCTGAAGAGGCCCACAGAAGACGATTTGAAGGTCCCCTGGCGCGATGGCAACGCCCGGGTTATACAGCTTGTCAGGGATCAAATTATAACCGACATGATTGAAGAGGCGCCGGCCAGGTCCGGTGATTGGGCGGTGTCGGATACACAGCGCGATATCATCAAGATAGCGGTATTCGAACGGCATCGCGGGACCGGAAATATCGGAATCGGTTTTGTACATGGGTTTGGGCTGAAGGCCGGGGCGATCGCGTCCACGGTGGCCCATGACTCCCATAATCTCGTGGTCATCGGCACACGCGACGGAGATATGCTGGCGGCGGTTCATCACGTGATGGAAATCGGGGGAGGGCAGGCGGTGGTGAAAGACGGGGAGGTGATCTCCTCAATGGCGCTTCCGGTGGCCGGACTTATGAGCGAGCAATGTGTGGAGGATGTGGCGGAGAGCGCCGCGAAAAACATCGATGCGGTAAAGAAGCTTGGGTGTATGGTCAAAAATCCGTTCATGACCCTGTCGTTTTTATCTCTTCCGGTTATCCCGAAGCTAAAGCTGACAGATAGGGGACTTGTGGATGTGGAATTATTTGATATTGTTCCCCTGTATCGTGATTCGGAATAAGCTGTCAGGTGAGGTGCGAAGGCGGTTTTCATACATATCGCCCGTCATTCATCATTATATGGCGCACAAGCGGATATCTGACGTAGATTCCAAATATCTCCTTGACAAAAAAAACATGAAATGCTTTAATGCACAATATTCGGAATTGAAAAAAAGTAGTATTTTTTAAGGGTTAGCCCCCGTAGCTCAGGGGATAGAGCAACGGATTCCTAATCCGTGTGTCGCACGTTCGATTCGTGCCGGGGGCAATATATACCTTTTCATATACCTAATAATAGTACAATAGTACAGATACGAATAATCCATCGAGGAATATATAATGAATAAATCAGATTTGGTGGAACATCTGGCGAGAAATACCGATTTGACACAAAAGAAGTCTGAAAAGGTTATCAATCTGGTTTTTAATGAGATGACCAAGGCCCTCAAGGACAATGACAAGATCGAAATTCGGGGTTTTGGAAGTTTCACCGTCAAGGAATACAGGTCATATACGGGCAGGAATCCGAAAACCGGCGAAACTATCGAAGTGAAATCAAAAAGACTGCCGTTCTTTAAAGTCGGCAGAGAACTTAAAAAGAGAGTCGATTTTTAACACCTTATCTTTTATCGTCCCACTTTCACCTCACAAAAATTCAATTCACAACTGAAAAGTGCACCACATATCATAAAACCGTTTCAACAGGCGAGTATCAAGTATTACGTCGTCGGGACAGCGGATTCGTTGTACGATGTTTTACGGCGAAGTGAAGCGGCCCATAAAGAAGCTGCGATCATTTGCTGGCCCAACTTCTGCCGCCGGTTCGGCGATTTATTGTTTTATTCCGACTGCTTTAAAAAACGTATAACAAAAAACGCCGTCGGCATCCGCTGTTCTGTATAAATCTCTGATACCTTGATCAAAAGTGGTTTCATCGACTATGTGAGACTTGAGGGCGACGTTACGTATACCTTCGATCATCGCGGTAAATGTGTTTTTGTGAAACCTTCAACAAGGTCGGGTTTGCTGGAATCAACGTAGATCATTCGTGGAGAAACATGAATGGAGTGAAAGCCCGCTTTCCTTAAGAGTGGGTACAGCTCTCTTCCGATCATCGCATTGCCTCCGGCACGCCTCTGCATTTCCACCTGACATTCTATTTCTTTGTGAGCGGCTTGACTATCAGGGTAAAAATATGCCGAGCAGTGATCGCCTTCAATGACAGTGATTGTACCGCCGGTCTTTATGAAGCTTTTTAATATGGCCAGGGCATCATCCGGTCGAGAAAGATGCTCCAAAACATGACATACAAAGACGTGGTCGAACGACTCCGATTCAAAGTTCATATTGAATATATCGGCCTGTTGGAATTGGACATTCTTCAGGCCTGCAGACGCCACACTTTTTTTTGCTTCGGAAATAGAATCCTTGGATATATCGATCGAAATGAACGACGCATGTGGGTTGTTGCGGGCGAGAGTGACAGTTTAAGCGCCGACTCCGCAACCGGCTTTTAAAACCAGGCTTCCAGCATTATAAGAGGTGTCGGAATGTAAGAGTTCGACCAAAGTATTTGCCTGATCCTGAAGGCGCCTGTTTTCTCTTGAGTCATATCCATGCACGTACTTCATCCTTCCCTCATTTTTCATTCTGTCCGGCATGGAATAGATAGATCAGGTTAATGGTCCGCGGTGAGCGTGTCCAGGACTGTTTTTCTGAACACTTCGGTGAAATCGTCGGATCCCAGAACCGACTTATGCATGTATTTCGCACCCATCTCGATGATCATATCCTTGTTCCTGCGCTCGGAGGTCATGATGATCACCGGGATATTGTTTTGATTCGCCGCATCGATAACGTCAAACCCGTCTTTTCCGTCCATCAACAGGTCCGATATCACCAGATCCGGTTTCTGCTGGCTCAAGATCACATTGATTCCCTTTTCGCCTCCGTCAAGAATCAATGTGGTGAAAAGATTGCTGAATATCTTTTCAATGACATCTTGGATCAGATCAGCAAAAAACCTATTGTCGTCGATGACAAGCATCTTGATACGGAGAAACGTGATGGCCTTCTTTTCCATCAGCCGTTTCATGGTCTTGTAGATATCCAGATCGTAGTCGGGGGACTTGTCGAGAATATTCTTGACAAAGTCCCCGGGAGAAATCAGAGAGAGTATCTCTTCTTCATGAGGATCGAGTTCTCCCTTCACTTCATCATTCGGTTTAATCTTATAATAGAGCGGAAGCACTTCCTCAAGGCGCTGAATTTCGTCAACCTGGCGCATCCCTTCAAGTATCAAGGTCGTGGTGTCCATCGAGATGTTCTGATCGAGCTCCTCCGCGTCGTATTTCATCTCGAACATCTCAAAGGGGATATCCCGCCATCCCATCATCCTGAAAAACGCCTTTCGACCGCTCACATTGTCTCCCACCGAACTGTGGATGATTTTGCCCTTCGAGAAGTAAAGCCTTCCGATTTTTCTGCTCTCGGGTTTCAGGAGAATCTGGATATTTTTCGACGTATCAATGGTTTGAATGAGGCCGGGAAGCGAGAGGACAGTAAGCATGCCTTTCATTACAAGTCGATTGTCGGGGATCATGATGTTCTCTCACTCGAATGTACGTTTTGTGAATAGTGGGGATACATATAAGATTAGAAAAAATTTTACCACATTCTGATTCTGTACGCAACGGTATTAACCTCTCAATTGACAATACGGCATGAATGATTTAGAGTATCAGATATCGCTTATTGGGAGTATATGACCTATGTCGCTACATCTCGATTATAATTATATGATGGATCGGGTCCTCGGAACGGAAGACGCCGTTTCGGAAAAGGACTTTTTGAAGTTTTCAGATCTCGCCCGAATGGCCGAAGAGGAAATATCCAAAAAACGGGCCGACGGCGGGTTGCGGTTTCTCGACACGCAGTTTCTCAAGGGATACATGAATCAGGTTCAGGGCGCTCTTCTGTCGCTTGACGATCGTATCGATACGCTCGTCGTTCTGGGTATCGGCGGATCAGCCCTGGGGGCGAGAGCGGTGCAGCAGGCCCTTGTCGGTTCTCTGGATACGCCGGGTCGTCGGACCATTATCGTCGATAATGTAGATCCGGTGATTCTCAACTCACTCATACAAACCCTTGATTTCGATCGGACGGCCTTCAACATCATCAGCAAATCGGGCGGAACCGTTGAGACCATGAGCCAGTTCATGATATTCATGAACCTCCTGAGAGAGAAGCTCGGGAAAGAGGTGCTGAAAACCCACATTATCTGCACGACGGATCCGGAAGCGGGATTGCTCCGACGCATTGCGAATCAGGAGGGATTCCCGACACTCGATGTTCCACCGGCGATCGGCGGGCGATACTCTATCCTGACACCCGTCGGCTTGTTTCCGTCGGCGGTCATGGGGGTTGACATACAGGAAATGCTCGCGGGCGCTGAGCGTCTGGAGGAATCCTTTCGCGGCGTTTCATGGAGGGAAAACCCGGCATATATGTACGGATTTTTGATGTATATAGCCGACGTCCTATACAGGAGAAATGTCGCCGTCCTCATGCCGTATGCATCGAACCTTTATAACCTGTCGCTGTGGTACATGCAGCTTTGGGCGGAGAGCTTGGGGAAGAAAAAAGAGACGAAAAAAGGACATACGGCGGGTGTGGGGCAGACGCCGGTTGCTGCGGTGGGGGCCACCGATCAGCACTCACTCCTTCAGCTTTTTTCCGAAGGACCTCTTGACAAAGTCATCACATTCATCGCTGTGAAAGATTTCGGGGTGGATATAACGATTCCAAATATCTATTCGGATCTGGAGCCGATCGGATACTTAGGTGGGAAGACTATGGGGACGCTTCTCGATACGGAGCGCAGGGCGACAGAGGCGGCCCTTGCCTTTTCGGGGCGGCTTTCCATGACGTTGACGATACCGTCCATCACGGCGGAGAGCATCGGTGCGCTGTTCTACTTCTTCGAGGCGGCGACGGCCTTCGCAGGGCATCTCTACGGCATCGATCCCTTCAATCAGCCCGGAGTCGAGGAGGGAAAGCAGTACACCGGGGGACTTTTGGGAAGGCCCGGATACGAAAAGATGAAGGAGAGATTCGACAAAAGACCGAAAAAGGAAGATGCGTTTACCCTTGAATCCTGATTATCCCATCGAAAGAGGACGGAAACATGGTTGACAAAAAACGCCTTAATGCACTGTTTGCCGATCACGGGTATGACGATTACACGTGGATACGGTCCCGGGACATCGTGGTGTCTCAGTGGGTGCGGATGAAATGCATGTTCGGCTGCGGCTCATACGGCTCCGTCGGATGCTGTCCTCCCAATACACCCTCTGTGGATGAATGCCGTCGATTTTTCAGCGAATATACCGATTGTGTGGTCTTCCACTTCCAAAAGCAGATCCCCGATCCGAAAAAACGGCATGAGTGGTCGCGTGAGGTGAACATGAAGCTGTTGAAGATGGAGCGGGACGTGTTTATCTCGGGATACCGCAAGGCGTTTCTTCTGTTCATGGATGAATGCAGCCTCTGTGCAGAATGCGCGGGCACCAAGCTCAACTGCAAGAATCCGAGAAGCGCCCGCCCATCGCCCGAAGGAATGGCCATGGATGTATTCTCCACGGTACGGAAATACGGGTTGCCGATCGAGGTACTGCGGAACTATGACGAGCCGATGAACCGATACGCCTTTTTGATGATCGAATAGTCCGCACACCCCGGTGGTGCGTGGGGGGGCGATGAGCATATCGGGCCATTTTTGCTCCAGTATTTATTACTTTTTTGCTAAAATATTTATTGTTTTGCCGCCGTTCAATCAATTTTATTGACCGAACGGATGTAATCTGTTACAACTGTTTCGTCCAACGATGATTTCTCTCCCCATTTCTCACGGTGCGGCTCGACTGCTTTGAAACATATCACCGATTTCATCTTTCGATTCAGAATACCGATACTCGTCATTGTCGTGATCATCACGGCATTTTTCGGCTTTCAATTGAAAGACCTGAGTATGGACAACTCCGTGGAGGGGATGCTTCCCGATAAAGACCCGGACAAGCAATTCTTCGAGGAGTTTCAGGAAATATTCGGGAGCGATGAAGTGTTCATCATCGCCCTTGAGACGGATACGGTATTCGCCCCCGATTTTCTCGAAGTTGTTGATGCGCTCACCAGGCGACTCGAAAAAATAAAGAACATGGATGAGGTCATCAGCCTGACCGATGTTGATGAAATCCGTGGTTCCGAGGGCCTTCTCGAGGTCAAGCCGTTGATGGAGACGCTGCCGCGCACGGATGCGGAAATTGAGGCGTTCAGACAGGCGGTATTTGACAATCCTCTTCATATTAATTATCTGATAACCGAAGATGAGCACCTTACGGCTCTCTACGGCATGCTGTCGTCCGAAGACCTGCCCCAGACGATTACGGACGAGATGACCGCACAGGTGAGGGCAGCGGTGGATGAGCTGGTGCCCAAGGATATCCCCGTGTATATCGCCGGTGTTCCGGTAATCAAGAACGATATGGGGAGGTTTCTGAAGCGGGATCAGATGATATTCATTCCGGTCACATTTCTTTTGATGGCCATGATCCTCTATGGAATTTTCAGGTCCATCCACTGTACGATTATCCCGCTGGTGATGGTGTGTATCAGCGTTACCTGGACGATGGGATTCGTATCACTGATGGGTCGGCCCGTGACGGTGGTGCTTGCCATGCTGACACCACTGATCATCGTCATGACGACGGCGCATACCATCCATATATTCTCCCACTATCAGGAAAACAACCGGACGATACCGGACAAAATAGCATCGCTGAAGACAACGACGAGTCACATGTTGCTTCCCTGTTTTTTGACAACCATTACAACAGCGATCGGGTTCTCATCATTGTCGGTCAGCAATATATCCGCGGTGAGGGATTTTGGGATTTTTACGGCGATCGGTGTGATTTTCTCGTTTATTGTAGTTCTCTCGGTGGTGCCGAATATCCTGTATTACATACCCCGCTCGAAGATGCGAATGCGGGAGAAGAAGGATCCCGGTGTGTTTGAGCGCTTCCTCCATTGGCTCTCAAAATTTGTCCGACACAAAAAACGGCGTGTGGTGATTGTCTCCGTCATCCTCTCGGTTATTTCAATCATCGGCATCACCCGGATCACCGTGGAGACCGACGTGATCAACTATTTCAGGAAGAAAAGCGACATTTACCGATCGACGTTCTTCATCTCTCATAATCTCACCGGGACCGGATCCTTAAATGTCTATATCGGCGGCGGCGAGGAAGACGCCATAAAAAACCCCGCGACCTTGCGGGAAATGGAGCGGCTGCAGCGATATCTTGAATCACAGGAGCACGTCACGAAAACCATATCGCTGGTGGATTTTCTCAAAGACATGAATCTGGCCATGCACGATGAGAACCGTGACTATTATGTAATCCCGGAATCGAGAGAGCTGGTGGCTCAATATCTGCTGCTCTATTCCATGAGCGGCGATCCCGATGATTTCGAACGATTCGTCGATTTCTATTACGAAAATGGGACCGTGCTGGCCAGAACCACGCCCATGAGCTCAAAGGTCCTGCTCGCATTCGTGGATGACGTCATCCTGTTCTGCGAGGATAATTTCTCGAAGGATCTGGATATCCGGGTTACCGGAACCAGCGTGTTGTATGACAATATGTCGTCACAATTGGTGAAGAGCCAGATACGGAGCATCATGCTGGCGCTTTTTATGATCTTCATTGTGATGTCTTTCGTCTTTCGATCCGTCTATATCGGCGGACTCAGCATGATCCCGAACGTCATCCCCGTATTCCTGACACTGGGACTGATGGGCTGGCTCATGATCGACCTTGATACGTCCACCACCATGATATCCAGCGTGGCCATAGGGATCGCCATAGATGATACAGTGCATTTTATTACCAGATATTTTCGGGAAATCGCCGACGGTCGAAATGTTGAACACGCGATAGACAAAACGATACAAAATACGGGCCGCCCCATCATGTTCACCTCAATCGTTATCGGAAGCGGATTCATCGTGCTTCTGGCGGCAAGCTTCGTCCCCACTCGCTCCTTTGGAATCCTCACGGCGTTTACCATGTTCAGCGCGCTGGTGGCGGATTTGTTTGTTTTGCCCGTGGTGCTGATGGCGGCTCGTCCATCCTTTCGGGGATGGAAAGGTTTTGCTCTTGATAAGTAATCGCTATATGTTATAATTGACGGAGTAGTATAGGGATATCCATGCATTTCAATATGTTATGATGTTACATAATACGGCTATGACGTTCAAAAAGAAAATCTTTATACCTCAGGAAAAACTGGAAGCATGGGTGAATGAGGGCAAGATGTCCTTCTCAGATAATGTCGTCACCACCCTGTCGGGGGGAAAGGCTAGTTACAAGCTTATCCCTGCATATAAGTTTATCAAGCTGACGTCCGGCGGCGAAGACATTCCTGAACTCTTGGGTTTGGTGAAGACAAAAGACGAGCTGTGTGATTTCAATCCGGATATTTTTTTGGATTCAATTATTATCGGAGAACTGGCGTACGAAGTGGAGACCGGGTATATCGGGAACCTTGAAGACACAAATGAAGACGATGATATAACGCTTTTGTCGAAGTATATTCTCGAGAATTTGTAGGTTCATTGTATGACGCGGTTTTCTTCACCACACCCTGACACTCCCTCGGGACTGTTCATCAGAACTTTCGGGTGTCAGATGAATGAATACGATTCCGAGCGCATGGAGGGAATTCTCTTAACCGACGGGTACGAATCCGTAGAGAGCGCCGAGGATGCCAAGATTATCATCATCAATACTTGCAGCGTTCGGGAAAAGCCCGAGGAGAAAACATACAGCGAAATCGGAAGATATCGTGATCTCAAGGAGAAGCACCCCGATCTGATTATTATTGTGGCCGGATGTGTGGCACAGCAAAATGCGGCCGTGATAATCGAGCGGTTTCCGATCGTCGATGCGGTTGTCGGAACCCATCACGTGGGGGAGATATCGAACATCGTCGCGCAAATCCGAAAGGGGCACGGACCTATTATCGCCGACGATTTTTCGGATGAATGCCGTATCGATCCCTTTCCAAGAAGGAGGGGGTTGATCAGCGCGTTTGTGACCATCACCCAGGGATGCAATAATTTTTGCTCCTATTGTATTGTGCCGTTTGTGCGGGGGAGGGAATCGTCCAGAAACGCGGGCGAGATCATCAGGGATGTCGAGGAACTGGGAGCGGGTGGTACCGTCGAGATCACGCTGCTGGGACAGAATGTCAATTCCTATCGGGATCCAAAGCGGGGGATGGATTTCCCCGAGCTACTCGAGCATGTAGCCGATGTACCGGGCGTCAGGCGCCTTCGTTTTACAACGTCACATCCAAAGGACCTGTCCGACCGTCTGGTGGATGCATATCGAACGATACCGGCGCTCTGTTCTCATATCCATCTTCCGCTCCAATCCGGTTCTTCCCGGGTGCTTGCGGCAATGAACAGAAAGTATTCAAAAGAGGAGTATCTTGAGAAAATTGATGCCCTCAGAAGTGTGCGGAGCGATCTTGCCGTAACTACGGATATTATCGTTGGTTTTCCCGGAGAAACGAGCACAGATTTTGAAGAAACGCTCTATGTCATGGAGCGGGTGAGGTTCGACGGCGCCTATTCGTTCAAATACTCCTCCAGGCCGCTCACAAAGGCATCAACCCTGAAAGACACCGTCGATGATGAAGAAAAATCACGGAGACTCACCATTCTCCAGGAACTTCAAAAAGAACACACGCTTTGTACCAACAGGCTCCACGTAAATACGATAAAAGAGGTGCTTGCCACGGGAACGAGCCGTAGGGATCCGGATGTCATCACCGGGAGGTCCGTCCATAACAAGGTGGTCAACTTCACCGGACGGTATGAAGATATCGGCTCTCTCATACCGGTTAAAATCATCGAAGCGCGCAACAATTCCCTTTTGGGAGAAGCGATACACAATTACTCGATAAGGAGCATGTAATGGCCAAGGAAATGGAGATTAGCGGTCTGGCCATCGATCCGTTGTCCAGTGTACCGATTGTCATCCTCAAGGAAGTTGAGGGCAAAAACTCCGTTCCAATCTGGATAGGTCTTCTGGAGGCCAGCGCCATCGCTACGGTGCTCGAGGAAATCGAATTTTCCCGCCCCATGACCCACGATCTCTTGAAAAATATCATGGAAACCATGAATATCGTCATAGAGAGAATCGTGGTGGATGACCTCAAGGACAACACCTATTATGCCACGATCTACATGGTCGCCGACGGACGCAACTACGAAATTGATTCTCGCCCCAGTGACGCCATTGCCATAGCGCTGAGGACTCAGGCGAAAATCTACATGGAGGAGTCGGTTATCGAGCGGTCGAGAAAAATCGACCTAACAAAGCCGGAAGACCTGCACAGTGAAGAAGCGAAGAAAAAATGGGCGGAGGTATTGGAAAAGCTTGACCCGGATGATTTCGGCAAGTATAAGATGTAAACAGGTTTCTTGTCTTATCTATCATGGGCAACGGATCCAATATTGAACAAACGCATGTTTTTATGGATCGGAGTGTGTGTATACTGTGTCCTCATCTTTTTCGCCTCCTCAATACCGGGCAATGATGTAGATACCGGTCCTCCCGGTGTCGATAAACTGCTGCACCTTATCGAATACCTGATTCTTTCCTATCTCTCTTTTTTCGCCGTGCGAGTGCAATTTCCCGGGACTGCCTCAGGCCGGGTTTTCCTTTTTGCATTCGTTTTTTCGACGGTGTATGGTATAAGTGACGAAATACACCAGTATTATGTTCCCCTCCGTGAATGCGATCCCCTTGATGTTGTCATGGACGGCCTCGGGTCGGCCCTGGGAGCGTATTGGGCCCTGGTACGGTCTTGTCGTGGGGACAAATCTGGAAATGAATAACACGGAAACGTACGCCGTGTTTGTGTGATGTTTTCGGCGAAAGCGGTCCGGAAATCTTTGTATCGTCGGGTTCAATCGATCGGCTCTATGCCGCATGGTGAGAGGAGTATTTGATATGAAATGTGTCTTTAAAAGTATCATTGGCATGATGATGATCGTGAGTATGACGGCCTTCGCCCTTGGGGCGGAAAAATCATTGACGATCATACACACGAACGATATCCATTCACAGCTCATGGGTTTAAGTCCAAACTGCGACTATTCCCCCAACGGTCTTTTGGATGACGATACGGTGGGCGGTTTTTCCCGAGTCGCGACGGTCATCAACGAGGAGAGAGAACGTCGGAACAACCCGGTTCTGGTTATCGACGCGGGAGACTTCATGATGGGCTCTCTCTTTCACATGATCGCCCGGGAGGAGGCTGTGGAGCTGACGCTGCTCTACGACATGGGGTATGATGTTTTGACGTTAGGAAACCACGAGTTTGATCTAAAACCGAACGGGCTCGCCCGCATTCTCACCAGTGCGATGAAGAAGGGGAAGCTCCCTCCAATCGTGGCGTCGAATGTGGTTTTTGACGAGACGGAGGCAGCGGATGATTCATTACAGGCTTTGTTCGACGAGGGACTGATCGTTCCGCATATGGTGATAGAAAAAGACGGCCTCCGCATCGGATGTTTCGGCCTGTTGGGTAAGGACGCCGCGGAGGTGGCCCCGTTCTCGTGGCCGGTAACCTTTTCAGATCCGACGGAAGCGGCAGTCCGGGAGGTTGCATACCTCCGAGACACAGAACAGGTGGATGTCGTTATCTGTGTTTCCCACAGCGGCCTGAGGGATGATCCGAAAAAATCAGAGGACGAGCTGCTGGCGGCGGCGGTGGACGGCATTGACGTTATCGTCAGCGGACATACCCACACCGTCCTGCCGGAGCCGATCGTTGTGGATGACTGTATCATCGTTCAGGCGGGAAGCTACAGCGCATGGGTGGGGGTGCTGGATCTCCTCGTGGGAGAAGACGGCGTCGGCCTTTCCGACTACGAATACGTGTCGGTGGACGATAAGATAGTCGGAGATGAAGCGATCTCGAATGAAATATCATCGTACATCGGGATAATCAATGCCGATGTCCTCAAAAACTACGGGTTGACATACTCACAGGGGATTGCGGAGACCGATTATGACCTCCATATTTTGGAGGAGGAATGCGGACTGGGAAATCTCGTCACCGACGCCATCCGCTGGTCCGTGGATAGAAGGGAATACGACCCCGCCGACCCCGACACCCGGGTCGATTTTACCATACAGTCATTTGGTGTCATCAGGTCGGACGTTCTCAAGGGGAAAACCGGCGTGATCGAGATTGCGGATCTCTTTCGGGTTGTACCGTTGGGAATCGGCGTTGACGATACGATGGGGTATCCGATCGTATCGTTCTACTTGAACGCATCGGAGATAAAGAAGGTGATGGAGGTCTTTACCTCCATCTATCCCATAAAGGGGAGCGATTACTTCCTGCAGGTATCGGGTGTGAAGGTGAAGTACAACCCGAAGCGGATGATCTTCGATCGCGTGACGGAGATATATATCGAGGATGATAACGGTGAGTTTGTACCGCTGGATTACTCCGACGACAACACGGAGCTCTACAAGGTGGCGACGAACTACTACAACGCCTCATTCATCAAGGTGGTGAAGAATTATACCTCTGGGATATTAACGATGATTCCCAAGGATCGGTACGGCACCCCCATCGACGATCTCGGCGAATACGTGGTGGATGCCGATCCGGACACATCCGGCGTGCAGGAATTGAAAGACTGGTACGCGCCGATAGAATATGTCATGAGCTTTCCCGACACGGACGATGACGGACTTGTAGAAATCCCTGACCGTTATCGGGAGACCGAGGGGAGGATTGTGCCGGAGCCGAGCCTGAATCCGGTAAAGCTCGTCGCCGGTGGCAATTACCTGACGTGGATCGGGATCGGTGTCGCACTGATCGTCCTGATACTGCTGGTGCTGGTGATACTGATACCGGTGCGTCTGATGAAGAGAAAAAGGTAGCATGAGGACGGTATGACGTAAATATGTCGATCGTTTTTATTCAGAGCCGTATCGTATGTTTTTTTCATACAGGATGAAAAAAAACTTGACACGAATGTGTGAAAACGTATAATAACCTGCACCAACGTGAGTGAACGGTAATGATGATGATGTATAACCGAAAAAGCAATTATTTCAATTGGGCGTGGCGTATCTACATAGGAGATTCGTCCGTCCGGTGATCCATTAAAACATATTCAGCCGAAAAGGCCGTGGACGAAGCTCAGTGTCCACGGCTTTTTTTTCGACCGAGTCGTACATGCCGTGGAGACTATCCACGGCCTTTTTTATTGGGGGAGAAGTAGATGATAACACCCAACTTCGAAGAGTTCAAAAAGCTCACCACAGAGGGAAATCTCATACCGATCTACCAGGAGATACTGGCCGATCTCGAGACACCGGTTTCGGCCTTGAAAAAATTGAACGGTTCGTCCCACGCCTTTCTGCTGGAGAGCGTCGAGGGGGGCGAAAAGTGGGGGCGATACAGTTTTTTGGGCGCTGATCCGTCGATCATTTTCCGCGTGAGGGGGACGAGGGTGGATGTGGTGAAAGACGGCGAGCTCCTCTATGCGGAAAAGCACACTGATCCCTTCGGGCAGCTCAAGAATCTCATGGATCGGTACAAACCGGTCGCGGTCAACGGGCTTCCCCGATTCTGGGGAGGTGCCGTCGGGTATTTCGGCTACGATACGGTCAGGTTCATCGAGGACATCCCGGACAACGCTCAGGACGACCTGAATGTATACGACGCCTACTTCATCATCACCGATACCATTGTGATCTTCGATAACGTCAAGCATACCCTGAAGGTGGTGGCGAACGTTTTTTTAGATGACGGCGTCGATATGGAAGCGGCATATATGGACGCCGCCAATCGCATCACGAGGACGATTCACAAACTGCGAGAACCTTTGTCGATCGATCACCTCGAGACGGAGGAGGGGGAGCACCTGTTCGTCGAATCGAATATGAGCAGGGCCGATTACATGAATGCTGTAGATCGGGCGAAAAAACATATCATCGACGGCGATGTCATCCAGGTCGTTCTCTCCCAGCGGTTTGAGATGGAGCTGAAAAGCGATCCCTTCAATCTGTATCGCGCCCTGAGATCAATCAATCCCTCTCCGTACATGTTCTACCTCAAATTCGACGACGTCATCCTGGCGGGTTCGTCCCCGGAAGTGCTGGTAAGGAAGGAGGACGATACGGTGGAGCTCAGGCCCATCGCCGGCACTCGGCCCAGGGGAAACAGCGATGAAGAGGACGACGAGCTTTCCAGGGATTTGCTTTCTGACGAGAAGGAGCGGGCGGAGCACATCATGCTGGTTGACCTGGGACGGAACGATCTCGGCCGGGTCTCGGAATACGGCAGTATTGACGTCACGAACCTCATGCGTATCGAGAAATACTCCCATGTGATCCACATCGTATCGGACATCGAGGGAAGGCTCCTTCCAGGAAAGACGTCTTTCGACGTCATCAGGGCGGCGTTTCCCGCCGGGACCCTCACCGGGGCACCGAAGATCAGGGCGATGGAGATCATCGACGATCTGGAGCCGTGCCGCAGGGGGACATACGGCGGATGCGTGGGATATTTCAGCTTTTCGGGGAACATGGACATGTGCATCACCATCAGGACGATGCTGATTACAAAGAATAGGGTATTCATACAGGCGGGCGCGGGCATCGTCTCCGATTCGGTTCCGGAAAAGGAATACTACGAGACACGTCACAAGGCGGGCGGCATGCTCCGGGCGGTGGAAATGGTCAGAAAAAATATGCGGCCGGTATAGGAGGTGCGCAATGATACTCGTGATAGACAACTACGATTCGTTTACCTACAACCTGGTGCAGTACCTGGGAGAGATGGGGCACGAGCTGGTCGTTCACAGAAACGATCGGATCACCATCGAGGAGTGCCTGGATAAGAATCCCGACTATATCGTCATTTCACCGGGACCCGGCTCCCCGTCATCCGCCGGGATATCAGTCGAGCTGATAAAAAGGTCCGCTGGCGTCGTCCCGGTCCTGGGTGTCTGCCTGGGCCACCAGGCAGTCGGCGAGGCGTTCGGAGGAGACATCGTCCACGCTCCCCGGGTTATGCACGGGAAAGAATCGATGGTATTTCATGACAGCGACGACCTGTTCATGGAGATTTCAAATCCGTTTCGGGCGATCCGGTATCATTCGCTGGTCATCGATCCGGATACCTTTCCTGAAGAGCTTGTGAAAATCGCCTGGACGGATCGGGGTGAGATCATGGGTGTGCGGCATCGCGAGCACGCGATTTACGGCATACAGTTTCATCCCGAATCGATACTGACCGACTGCGGTAAAAAAATGCTGGAGAATTTTATAGAAATTGGAGGGAATCATGTTACAGACGGCATTGGCAAAGGTGGTCGAGGGACGTCACCTGACCCGTCAGGAAATGGAAGGGGCAATGGACGTCATCATGAGCGGTGAGGCGACGCCGTCTCAGATCGGTGGTTTCATCACCGGGCTGAGAATGAAGGGGGAAACCGTAGACGAGATAGCGGGGGCCGCTTCAGTAATGCGGAAAAAGGCGACGCCCATCGAATTGCAGCTTGGCAACGGGGACCTGTTACTGGACACCTGCGGAACCGGCGGCGATTCGTCCGGGACGTTTAATATCTCGACCGCAACCGCACTGGTGGCGGCGGGGGCGGGGGCGATCGTCGCCAAGCACGGCAATCGATCCATATCGAGCAGGTGCGGAAGCGCCGATGTACTGGAGGCCCTCGGCGTGGCCGTCGATATCGTACCCGAGCGGGTGGCCCGGTGTATCGAGACGGTGGGGATCGGTTTTCTGTTCGCTCCGTCTCTTCACGGCGCCATGAAACATGCCATCGGTCCCAGAAGGGAGCTGGGGATCAGGACCATATTCAACATCCTCGGTCCCCTGACAAATCCGGCGGGGGCGAGGGCGCAGCTTCTGGGGGTGTATGATCCGAAGCTGTGCACGGTGATGGCAGAAGTGCTCAACTCCCTGGGGAGCGTCCGGGCGATGGTGGTGCACGGAAGCGGCCTCGACGAAATCTCCATATTCGGCCCCACGGAGATCGCCGTTCTGGAGGACGGAGTCGTATCGACGAGGAAGATAACGACCGAGGACCTGGGTGTAAAACGGGCGAAGAGAGAAGACCTGATGGGAGGGGACGCCCGGGAAAACGCGTCGATCATTCGAGATATCCTAAATGGCGCGGTTGGTCCGAAGCGGGACGTGGTGGTCGTCAACAGCGCCGCAAGCCTCATGGTGGCGGGCATCGCGAGTGATTTTCAAGACGGCATTAAAAAGGCGTCCGACTCCATCGATTCAGGGAGGGCATACAAGAAGCTCGAATCGCTCATTTCCTACACCGGAGGAACGAATTGATGAAGGCCTCCACTCGCAGGATTCCGGTGAAGTCCGGAACGATACTGGACGCCATCGTCGACAAAAAGCGGGAATCTGTAACGGCACGGAAGAACCTGATCGGCATCGACGAGCTGATGGGGAGAATCGACGATAAAGGGGACACACGGGGATTTCACCGAGCGATTCGAGATCGGGACGGCGTCGCCGTCATCGCGGAGATAAAGGCGAAGAGCCCGTCTGTGGGTGTCATCGCGGGATCAGTCGACCCGGAGGCGATCGCCGTCTCGTATCAGGAGGGGGGGGCGAGTGCACTCTCTGTATTGACCGAGGAGGATCATTTCGGGGGATGTCTTGATCACCTGATCCGCGCTCGAAGGCGGGTTGCGATCCCCGTCCTCAGGAAGGATTTTATATTCGATCCCTATCAGCTCTACGAGGCGAGGGCGGCGGGAGCCGATGCGGTACTGCTCATCTGTGCAATTTTGGATGACGATCTGCTCACAAGTCTCATGTCTCAGGCAGAAGAGATCGGGCTTGATTGCCTCGTCGAGGTGCACACAGCGTCCGAACGGGACTGTGCGATTGGTGCGGGGGCAACACTTGTCGGCATAAACAACAGGGATTTGAAAACGTTCGTCACCGATCTTGCCACAACAGAACGCATCATGACGGAAATGCCGAAGGACGTCACGGTGGTGAGCGCCAGCGGCGTATCATCGGGCGACGATGTCAGGCGCCTTGTTCGGACCGGAGTGAAGGGGGTGCTGGTGGGTGAGAGCCTCATGCGTGCAGGGAATGTCGAGAAAGCGTTGTCTGAACTCATACGTGGAGGTGCAGAGTGACATTCAATTTCGGACGAACACGGGTGAAAATATGCGGGATTACCCGGGTAGACGACGCGCTGGTTTCCGCAGATCACGGGGCGGACGCCGTCGGTTTCGTGTTTCATCGACCCAGCCGAAGATACATCGAGCCGAAACAGGCGCGCGACATCATCGATGTGCTTCCGCCGTTCATCCAGACGATCGGCGTGTTTGCCGACGAGCGAAATGATTATGTGCTGCGGGTCTATAGAGAGAGCGGGGTTAATGCAGTTCAGGTCATGAACGCCGAGCGTGCCTCACTTGGAATATCTCCCTCGTCGATTATTCCAGTGGTACGGATGGGGGACGGTACCGGAGAGCGGGAGCTGGAATCGATACCGGAAGAACAAACGGTGCTGCTCGATACTTTCATACCCGGTGAAAAGGGGGGGACCGGCGTCGCGTTCGACTGGGATATCGCGAAAAGGTATGCGAGGGGGAGGAGGATCATCGTGGCGGGAGGATTGAGGCCGGAAAACGTCGCCGATCTCATCGATCGCGTCAGACCATACGGGGTGGATGTCTCCTCGGGAGTGGAAGACTCTCCGGAGAGAAAGGATCATGAAAAAATCGCACGCTTTTTAGAAAGCGTACGCATCATTGACGGACAGATACAAGGAGCATAAAACTCATGCAATACCCGGACAAGGCGGGGCATTACGGCATGTACGGGGGACGATACGTCTCTGAAACGCTGATGCCCGCGGTTGTGGAACTGGAGGAGGCGTATATCCACCACAGGGACCAGATGGCGCTGTTTCACGAGCTGGATTTCTATCTGAAGGAATATGTGGGACGGCCCACGCCGCTCTATCAGGCGAAGGGACTCTCGGCAAAACTGGGGGGGGCGGAAATCTGGCTGAAGCGAGAGGACCTGTGTCATACCGGAGCCCACAAGATCAACAACACACTCGGTCAGGCGATACTGGCCCGGCGCATGGGCAAGGGCCGCCTGATCGCGGAGACCGGAGCGGGGCAGCACGGCGTCGCCGCTGCAACGGTGGCGGCGCTCTTCGGCATGACGTGTGATGTCTACATGGGCACCGAGGACATTCGACGTCAATCCATCAACGTTTTTCGCATGCGGCTCTTGGGGGCGCGGGTGATCCCGGTCTCGTCGGGATCGAGGACCCTGAAAGACGCCATGAACGAGGCGCTCCGGGACTGGGTGACGAACGTCAGGGATACCTTTTACATCATCGGCTCCGTTGCTGGCCCCCACCCCTATCCGATGATGGTGCGGGATTTTCAATCGGTGATCGGAAAAGAGACCAAAGAGCAGACGAGAAAGACCAACGGCCGCCTGCCGGACTGCCTCGTGGCCTGTGTCGGCGGCGGATCCAACGCCATGGGGATGTTTTATCCCTTCGTTGACGACCGTGAGGTAGACATGATCGGCGTTGAGGCGGCGGGTGACGGCCTGGATACCGGAAGACACGCGGCGTCATTGTGCCGCGGGAGGGTCGGCGTTCTCCACGGATCAAAGTCGTATGTGCTCCAAGATGATCACGGGCAAATCACCGAGACACACTCCATATCCGCAGGCCTCGACTACCCGGGTGTGGGTCCGGAGCACAGCCTCTTCAAGGACACGAAACGCGTTCGGTACACCGCAGTGGACGATCAGGCCGCCCTCGATGCCTTTACACAACTGACCACGACCGAGGGCATCATGCCGGCGCTGGAAAGCGCCCATGCCGTGGCGGAGGCTATCCGCATCGCACCTTCGATGTCCAAGGATAAGAAGATTGTCGTGTGCTTATCCGGCAGGGGCGATAAGGACATCCACACCGTTGCGGAACATATGGAGGTGAATCTCTATGAATAGAATTGATGCAGTGTTTTCACGCCTTGAGGAAAAGAACGAAGCGGCGTTGGTGATATACTTGACGGCGGGCGACCCGGATATCGAAACGACGGAAGAGCTGTTGAAGACGATTCAGAACGCGGGCGCCGACATCATCGAGGTGGGGATTCCCTTTTCCGATCCGATGGCGGACGGACCCACTATACAGCGCGCCGCAAAGAGGGCGCTGGACAACGGGGTCACTCTTACACGGATTCTAGATATGGTTTCATCACTCAGGGACGAGCTCACCGTCCCGATCGTGCTGTTCGGGTATTACAATCCGATACTTTCCTATGGGCCGAAGCGATTTGCGAAGGCCGCGGCGAAGGCGGGTGTAGACGGCGTGTTGGTGGTGGACCTGCCGCCTGAGGAGAAGAACGAGCTCACCCGATTTACAGAAAAAGAGGGGATTCATTTCATCACGCTGGTTTCCCCGGTCAGCGATGGTGAGCGGATTTCCGGCATCATTGAAGAGGCGAATGGGTTTTTATATTATGTGTCGGTGACCGGGGTCACCGGCGCCAGGGACAAACTGCCGGAAGACCTCGCAGGCGGCATCGAACGGGTAAGAGAAATGGCGAAGATTCCGGTTGCCGTCGGCTTCGGCGTATCGAGTCCGGAAATGGCGTCGCAACTGGGGAGCATTGCTGACGGTGTGGTGGTGGGAAGCGCCCTGGTTGATATTATTGAAAAACAAGGTGATGACAAAAAACGACTTCTCGAGGAGGTCGGCGGATTTGTCTCGTCCCTCAAAACATCGTTGATCTATGATGCCCCACAGGCTATGACATCAGATTGACAAGAAAGCCCCTTCCGGATGCCAGGGCCTTTTCGTAGACGATAGCGGCGGCGGAAGCATCCTGGATGGCGGTGCCGGTGGAATCGAAGATGATGATTTCGGCATCGTTGGTCCGTCCCGGCTTTTTGGCGGTGATGATGTCGCCCAGTTCACCCCGTACCCGGTCAGTTGTTATGACGCCTGCGCCAATGGCATGGTGAAGCTCTCCAACCCGGGCGCATTGATCGGTGATATCACAGATAACGACGCCCCGACCGAGAAGGGTGGGATCCAGCTCATTCTTTTCGGGGCTGTCCGCCCCCACGGCGGCGATAAAAGTGCCGGGGCGGGGAGCGGACGCATCAAAGAGCGGTGATCGCGATGGAGTCGCCGTGACGACGACGTCGCTTCGGGAGACGGCATCATCAATATCGGAGACAAAGGCAACCGGGATGCCGAGTTCTCTGGACATCGTGTCGGCGAATGCGTTTCCTGACTCTTTGTTTCTCCCGGTTACAAACGCGTTTTTAATGGAAAGCACCCGGGAAAGGCACGTCAGTTGAATTTTTCCCTGGGTGCCGTATCCCACGATACAGACGGTTTGGGAATCCGTTTTGGCAAGGTATTTCGCCGCAACGGCCGTTGCCGCCCCTGTGCGGCGGATGGTGATCTCGATGGAATCAAGAACGGCCAGGGGGAATATCATGTCACCGTCAAAGAGGATGATCGCTCCCATAATGTTCGGGAGATTATATTTCCTTCTATTTTGGAAGGAGCTTCCGTTCACCTTGAGGGCGAAGTAGGGCTTTGTAAGGGTGATGCCTCCGGATTTTATATGGAACTCGATACCCTCGGTGATATCCGCATGAAGCATTCCAATGCCGACACCCTTACCCTCTGCATACATGCGAAATGCGTCTTCAATGGTGTCGATATATTCGTCCAGATCGACGAGGTCGACGATCTGGCTTCTCGTCAGGATAATTGTCCCGTTGGGATGAATTTGTGATAGCATGACGAAAATATCCTTATTTTTTTATATATAAATGTCATATATACGTGATGCCGTTGGTGATGAAACAGGATTATTCACGGTTTTCGATATAATGATGAACGAGTGATCAATGAAAACCGCAAATCATTATACCAGAAGTACCGTATTGTGACAAAAAAACAGGAGATACACGGAAGATTTCAGGAAGCATCGAAACATACGCTCATTCTTTGTGCATCACGCCTTTTAGCTCTTGACAAAGATTTCATATTTTGCTATATAGCTTTAACTGTTTATTTTTACTGGAAAAATAAGATAGGGGTATTGTATGAATAGAAAAAGCTCTGACGGCTCGGGAAGTCATTGCGAGTGCGTTGTCGGTATCGATACAAAATTCACCGGCAACCTGACCGGTTCCGAAGACATCCTGATCAACGGAGAAGTCGACGGAGATATTGATATTCAGGCAAGTGTATACGTTGGTGAAAAAGGAAAGGTGACGGGAAAGATTACCGCCACAGATGTCATGGTAGAGGGGAAGGTTGAGGGATTTTTGAAAGCGACGAATAAAATCCAACTTGCCGCCACCGCGAATATCGCAGCCGATATGGAATGCAGAAACCTCGAAGTTGCCGATGGCGCCTTTTTTGAAGGGAAAGTCAACATGGAAAGCGCCTAAAACACGCTATTTTTTCCCATCCGAGATGCGGCATAGAGCCGGGAGTGTATATCGTTGGCAAAAAAAATTAAAGTCTCACGAAAAAAAAACCAAAAAGATCGAGATGAACTTTTAACCACCTGGGAAAAGATTCTGGGATTCATTGAGATAAACGAAAGAATCATTTTCATAGCCACCGTCGCGGTCATTACCCTTGCGATCGCAGCGATTGTCTTTTCAATTGTCTTTTTCAAAAGACAAACAGCTGCAAAAGAGATATTCAATCGAGGCGTCACCACCTATCATGATGCCGGCGGGTATAACAGTGACGAGTTGGAAAAAGCGCTGTTATCATTTTCCACCATTACCGATTCATACCGCATGTCAAAGGTACGCCCCCTGGCATTTCTCTACCGCGGTCATGTGCTGTATGATCTTGAAGAATATTCGGAAGCCGCCGAGATGTATCGGAAGGCGTCCGAGAGGCTTGATGAACCGCTCTCCCGCATTGCCGTTCTCAACAGAGGATACGCTCTGGAGGCCGATGGGTCATATGATGAGGCGGCGGAAGTCTACAAGACGCTGGCCGACGCCGACGACCTGGAGGCAATGACATACCTGATACGCGTTCTGGAAAAGGGAGGCGACACGGAAGAGGCCGAGCGCTATTCAGAGCGATACAATACACTCACGCTTTCACCTGAGGACCTGCTGCTTGATGATACGGGCGATTTCGAGTTGGATATTGAAGAGGGATTAGATGAGTCGTCCGATGATTCCTCCGATGGTACAATGGCGGACGACACCGAACAATAGGAATAGTCAATGTCCGTAACACATCGGAAGCAGCTTCTCAGCGGCAACGAGGCAATCGCCCGGGGCGCGTATGAGGCGGGTGTGCTGTTCGCGTCGGCATATCCGGGCACACCATCCACCGAAATCCTGGAAAATCTCATTTCCTACGATGGCATTTACTGTGAGTGGTCGCCGAACGAAAAGGTGGCCCTGGAGGTGGGCGTCGGCGCGTGCTATGCGGGGGCAAGAACCCTTGTGGCGATGAAGCACGTGGGGGTGAACGTGGCGGCGGACCCGCTCTTTACCCTTTCCTACACCGGAATCCGGGGGGGGATGGTGCTCGTCACCGCCGACGATCCGGAGCTGCACAGCTCCCAGAATGAGCAGGACAATCGCAATTACGCAAAGTTCGCCAAGGTTCCAATGCTGGATCCCGCGGACAGCCAGGAGGCCAAGGACTACGTCGCCCTGGCGTTGGATATCTCAGAACAGTTCGACACCCCGGTGCTCCTCAGGAGCACCACACGTGTATCCCACTCCCAGTCTTCGGTTTCTCTTTCCGAGCCCGATAGAACAACGCATGCCGGGAAGGTTTCCATCGTGAAGGATCCCCCGAAGCTGGTGATGCTTCCCGCCAACGCCCGGAAGCGTCACGTCGTCGTTGAAGAACGGATGAAGAGGCTCCGTGAGTTCGCCGATACTTTCCGCGAAAATGTCATGGAAATCAATGACACCGATATCGGCATCATCACGGCGGGAATCTCCTACCAGTATGCGAAGGAGATTTTCCCGAACGCGTCATACTTAAAGCTGGGCATGGTGTATCCCCTTCCCGAAAAACTCATCAGAGAGTTTTCCGGGAAGGTGAAGCGACTCCTAGTGATCGAAGAACTCGACCCGTTTATCGAGGAGCAGGTTCGCGCAATGGGCCTTGAGACATCCGGGAAGGAGAACGTTCCGATACTGGGTGAGCTGAATCCCGATATCGTCGCATCTTCGCTTTCCGGGTACGTGTTCAAGGAATCCGTGCCGATGGAAAAGCCGGAGCTTCCTCCCAGGCCGCCGAATATGTGTCCCGGTTGTCCCCACCGGGGGATATTTTACGCGTTATCCAAAAGTAAGGTGTTCGTCGCTGGCGATATCGGCTGCTATACACTGGCGTTTCTGCCGCCGCTTCAGGCAATCGATACCTGCCTCTGCATGGGGGCCAGCATCGGGCACGCAGTGGGTATCGACAAGGTAATGGGAAAAGAGGGGCAGGGGAAAGTCGCGGCGGTCATAGGAGATTCGACGTTTTTCCATTCCGGGATAACACCACTCATCGACGCCGCGTACAATAAGTCGTCGGCGACAATATGTATACTGGACAATCGCACCACCGCCATGACCGGGGCACAGCAGAATCCCGGAACGGGAAAAACCCTCATGGGCGAGGATACCCACAGGGTTGATATACCGGCACTGGCGAAATCAATCGGAATCAATCGGGTCAGAAAGGTCGATCCGTATGATATACAAAAGACGAGAGAGATCGTTACGGAAGAGCTTGACGTGGACGAGATCTCGGTGATCATATCCGAATCACCCTGCGTGCTTCTCAAGGGTGCACGTCGGAAAGAGTGGGAGGTCCTCTCGGTCGATCATGATAAATGCACCGGATGCAAGGCGTGTATCATGCTGGGATGTCCCGCTATCGGCTGGGATCCGGAGGGGATAAACGGCAAGGGTAAAAAGGGACGGTCCGTCATCGACGAGATGCTCTGCATCGGATGTACGATGTGCCAGCAGTTATGCAAATTCGACGCAATCGTAAAGGTACCATGAATCGTGAAAGATAAAATAACGAACATATTGATGGCGGGCGTCGGCGGGCAGGGGATTATCATGGCATCGAACATGCTGTCCGAGGCCCTCCTGGCGGCGGGACGTGATGTAAAAAAGAGTGAGGTGCACGGCATGGCCCAGAGGGGCGGCAGCGTTACAAGCCATGTGCGTTTCGGTCGCAAGGTTTTCTCTCCCCTCATCAGGAAGGGTGAGGTTGATATTCTCTACAGTCTGGAGCTTCTGGAGACCCTTCGTTATACCGATTACTTGAAGAAAGAGACCGTCATTATCCTCAATGATTACCGCCTCAATCCGCCGTCCGTTTCCCTGGGGGCAAAAACCTATCCGGAGGGAATACCGGAGCTTGTGAGGGCGAATTTTCCCCGCACAACGCTTATAGACGGTGTGGGTATTGCGAGGGAAGTCGGCAATCCAAAAACCGTCAGCACGGTCATACTGGGGCATCTTTCCCTGTATATCGACATGCCGGAAAATACGTGGGCGGACATTATGAGTGATCGTCTTCCGTCGAAAATCCTCGATGTGAACCTGAAGGCGTTTCATGCGGGACGAGAGATAAAGCAGGTGGCGTAGACTGGAGGAATTGTATGATATATAACGAAGAATATGAAACGATGCCGAGAGAGGCATTGGAGGCGCTGCAGCTCAAGCGCCTGCAAAACGTGGTGAAGCGGGTATATGAGAAGGTTCCTTTTTACAAGAAGCGTTTCGACGATGCGGGCATCAAGCCGGAGGATGTCACATCCCTCGATGACCTGAAGCGTCTTCCCTTTACCTATAAACAGGATCTCAGAGACAATTACCCCTTTGGACTCTTTACCGTACCGATGGAGGACGTAGTCAGAATCCATGCCTCTTCCGGTACCACCGGCAAGCCCACGGTTGTTGGATATACGAAGAAAGACATCGAAACCTGGTCGGAGCTTATGGCCAGGGTCCTTGTCGCGGGAGGCGCCACAAAGCACGACATCATCCATAACGCCTACGGATATGGTCTCTTCACCGGCGGCCTGGGATTTCATTACGGGGCGGAGACGCTCGGCGCATCGGTGATTCCAATATCCGGCGGCAATACCAAGCGTCAGATCATGATCATGCAGGATTTTGGGCCGACCGTCCTGACATGTACACCGTCATATGCCCTCCACCTTGCGGAAGTCGCCGAGGAGGTGGGATCGGATTTCAAAAAAATGAAGCTCAAGTCAGGGTTCTTCGGCGCAGAACCCTGGTCCACTGTCATGAGAAAAGAGATCGAAAAGAAGCTGAATATCAGCGCCATCGATCTTTACGGTCTCTCGGAAATCATCGGTCCCGGCGTCTCCACCGAGTGCATGGAGGCGAAGGACGGCCTGCACGTGTTCGAGGATCACTTCATTCCGGAAATCATCGACCCGGTCACCGAGGAGGTGCTTCCGCCGGGATCACAGGGAGAGCTTGTATTTACCACGATCACGAAAGAGGCGTTTCCGGTTATCAGGTATCGCACGCGCGACATCTCCACCCTCAACTATGATCCGTGCGTCTGCGGCAGGAACTTTGCCAGGATGGCCCGAGTCAGCGGACGCACCGATGACATGCTTATCATCAGGGGGGTGAACGTATTCCCGTCTCAGATAGAAAGCGTATTGCTGGAAATCGAGGGGGTCGAACCGCACTATCAGATCATGGTCGATCGCGACGGTGCGCTGGACATCCTGGGGATAGACGTGGAGGTCAACGAGACGGTTTTCTCCGACGAGATCAAAAACCTTCAAAATCTCGAAAAGAGAATCGAGCACGACATCAAGGATATCCTCGGCGTCAGCGCAACGGTCAAGCTGGTTGAGCCGAAGACCATTAAAAGAAGCGAGGGGAAAGCCGTGAGAGTCATTGACAAGAGAAAGATATAGGAGGGGGCGCCATGAAGGTTGAACAAATATCCATATTTCTTGAAAACAAATCGGGACGTCTCGCAGAGGTAACCAGGATACTCGGTGAGTCCGGCGTGAATATACGGGCGCTCTCTCTTGCCGATACGACCGATTTCGGTATTCTGAGAATCATTGTGAATAATACCGAAAAGGCCAAAGATGTTCTCAAGAAGGGCGGTTTTACCGTGGGGAAAACAGAGGTTATCGCGGTGGAGGTTCCCGATCATCCCGGGGGACTCGCCGGTATTCTCGATATTCTCAAATCAGAAAAACTCAACGTGGAGTATATGTACGCGTTTGTAGAGCGAAGCGGCCAGTGTGCGGTCATCATCTTTCGTTTTGACGAGATCGACCGCGCCATCAAGGTGCTCGGAGATAAGGGCGTGACGGTACTCCCGGGTGAAAAAGTGTACGCGTTATAAGATGAATTGTTTATAGTTTTATTTAATTTATAGGTGAAAGGCGAAACGTATGTGTAGAAAGAATGCAGTGTTATACATTATTATGGCGATGGTCCTCTCATGCGCCCTGATACTGGGTGCGTGTGATAAGGGAACAGAGGCTCCCGATGAAACGGCGCCGACAGGCACGATGATCGATGAAAGCCTCGATCCATATGTCATCGGCGGAGTGTTCTCAATTACCGGCCGCGCCTCGTTTCTCGGCGAGCCGGAGAGAAACTCAATGGAGCTGTTCTCAGACATCGTCAACGAGAACGGCGGGATCAACGGGCACAAGCTTGAAGTCATTATTTATGACGACGAGGGAGACCCGACAAATACCGTGATCAATGTCAAGAAGCTCATTGAGAAGGACAACGTCCTTGCAATCGTCGGCCCCAGCCTTTCGGGGAACACCCTTGGGGTCATCGACACCGTCGAGGAGAAGGAGGTACCCCTCATCTCCTGCGCTGCGAGCATCAAGATTACATCACCGGTAAAGCCCTGGGTATTCAAGACCCCCCAGACGGACGAGCACGCCGTCGAGAAGATTTATGAGTACCTTGCCAACGAGGGTATCAAAAAAATCGCCATTATCACCGTCTCCAACGGTTATGGCGACAGCGGAAAAGAACAGCTCAAGTCCCAGGCGGAAGAGGCGGGAGTGACGATCGTGGCCGAGGAGTCCTACGGCGAAGAAGACAGCGACATGACCGCGCAGTTGACAAACATCAAGGGCACCGACGCAGAAGCGATCGTGTGCTGGGGAACAAATCCGGGGCCCGCTATTATCGCAAAGAACATCGTACAGCTTGGCATTGAACTGCCCCTGATTCAGAGCCACGGCGTTGCATCACCCAGCTACATCGAGTATGCAGGCGACGCCTCCAACGGGAACATCCTTCCCACCGGGAAGATCCTCATCATAGATCAGCTTCCAAAAAGTGATGTTCAGTATGACGCCCTGAAGGAATACCGGGAACTGTACGAGGCCGCATACGAGAGCGAGGTGTCGGGATTCGGCGGATACGCGTGGGATGCCATGGGAATCATCGCGCTGGCCCTTGAAACGTCCGGTGCCGACAGAGCCGCCCTGAGAGATGCCATAGAGGGCACGACGGACTTTGTGGGTGTCAGCGGTGTGTTCAATATGTCCCCCGAAGACCATACGGGACTGACAAAAGACGCCTTCGTTATCGTGGTAATTGAAGACGGTGGATGGAAAATCGTGGAATAGTGATTCCCGTTTTTTCAAAAAAGCCGTTTTGTTTACAAGTCAAATGAGGCTAAGCAGTTTCGTTTAGCCTCTTTTTGTGTATTCCATGACGATTTTCGACAAGCTCCTCCAGTTTTTTATCGGCGGTATCACCAACGGATCCATCTACGCGATGGTCGCCCTGGGGTTTACGATCGTCTATCATACGACGGAGATTATCAACTTCGCCCAGGGTGAGTTTGTGATGCTGGGGGCGCTGTTAATGGTTTCGTTTTCACTCATCCCCGGAATGCCGCTCGCGTGTGCGTTCGTGTTGGCTGTTCTTGGTGTGACCGTCGTGGGAATCCTGGTAAATCTTCTGGTGATACGTCCGGTACGCAATCCGAATCACATATCCCTCATTATCATCACCATCGGCGCGTCCATTTTTATTCGAGGGATCGCCATGCAGTCGTGGGCCTGGGGGAAGGGGGAATATGCGTCAACGCCGTTTTCCGGGGAGACGCCGATTCTCATCGGTAACGCCGCCATGACCCCCCAGGCCATCTGGATTATCGGGATAACCCTGACGATATTGATGTTGCTTCATTTCTTCTTTGAAAATACCATAACCGGCAAGGGCATGAGGGCCTGCGCCGTCAATCCCAGGGCCGCAAGCCTTATGGGCATCAAGGTCAGCAGGATGGTGGTGATTACATTCGCGTTGTCGGGGATGCTGGGCGCGGTCGCCGGGATCATCATCACCCCGACGACGACGGCGTCGTACAAGATGGGCGTAATGCTGGGTCTCAAGGGATTCTGCGCCGCGATAATCGGTGGTCTGGGGAGCATTCCCGGAGCGATCATTGGCGGATTTGTTCTGGGAGTGCTCGAATCGATGGGTGCGGGCCTGATATCATCGGCATATAAAGACGCCATCGCCTTCGTTGCATTGTTAGTAGTTTTGTTTGTGAGGCCCAGCGGTATACTGGGAATCGGGGATATCAAGCGGGTATAGCATGTCATCACGGATACATATCACAGCGGTCCTTGTGCTCTCCGGCGTGATGCTCTGTCTCCCGCTGCTTCTGAACAACGACTACTATTTGAGCGTGTTGATCATTATCGGACTGAATACGATATTGGCCCTGGGCCTGAATCTTCTGATGGGGTACGCGGGCCAGATATCCCTGGGACACGCCGCATTCTTCGGGCTTGGGGCGTATACATCGGGCATATTGACCACGTCATACGGCGTTCATCCCATTGCCGCTCTGGTCATCGCCCTGGGTGTGGTGGGAATTGTGGCGCTCGTTGTGGGCGTTCCGTCCCTTCGTCTCAAGGGATATTTCCTCGCAATGGCCACCCTCGGGTTCGGCATCATCGTCAACATTCTTTTCAAGGAGATGTCGTTCATCACCCAGGGGCCGTCCGGCTTTCGCGGAATACCGGAGCTTTCCGCATTCGGATTTGTATTCGATACCGACCTGAAATACTATTATCTCGTATGGGCGTCGACCATCGTCATACTAATGCTCAGCGCGAATATCATAAACTCCCGCATCGGGAGAGCCTTGAGGGCGATTCACACCTCTGAGGCAGCGGCGGGGAGTCTGGGGGTGAACATCCAGAGCTACAAACTCGCCATCTTCATCCTGAGCGCCCTGTACGCATCGCTTGCCGGGAGCCTCTACGCACATTTTATCGGATTCATCAGTCCCAGCTCCTTCGGTTTTCATTTTTCCATCGTGCTGGTCACGATGGTGGTGGTCGGCGGTATGGCGAGCATCTGGGGCGCCATCTTCGGCGCTTCGGTATTGACGCTGCTGCCAGAATTCCTGATGGCGTTGGAGGATTATGAAATAGTCGTATACGGTCTCATTCTGATGCTCATCATGATATTTTTGCCCGAAGGACTGACAAGGGGCGTCATCGAGAGAATAAAGGGGAGGCGTGTCGGATGATGCTCTCGATCGAAGGCGCCTCCATAAATTTCGGTGGTGTTCACGCACTCAAACATGTCACCTTTCAGGTGAAGGAAGGATCCATAAAAGCGATCATCGGCCCGAACGGCGCCGGGAAAACGACGCTCTTCAACCTGATATCAGGATTTTACCCTCCCGTGTCCGGAAAGCTCTTTTTTCGCGACAAGGCGATTCACGGACTCAAACCACATCAGGTGGCCGCTCTGGGTATCAGCAGGACCTTTCAGAATGTCGAGCTGTTTGATAACATGACGGTGGTGGAAAACGTCATGCTGGGACGACACGCGCGATCAAGCGCCGGCCTTGTGCGGGGATTGATTGGCGGTGCCTTCAGGTCTCCATTCGTCAGGAGGGAAGAGAGGGATATCAGAGACCAGGCGATGAAGTATCTTGATTTCGTCGGTCTCGCACCCAGGGCCCAGGACAATGCCCTGTCCCTTCCCCTGGGGCATCAGAGGTATCTGGAGATAGCACGGGCGCTTGCGGCGGAACCGAAGCTTTTGCTACTCGACGAGCCGGCCGCGGGACTGGACGAGCGGGAGACCGAGGACCTGGCCCGTCTTATCGACAATATCAGGAAGTTCGATATTACGATCATGCTGGTGGAGCATGACATGAACCTGACGATGGACATTTCCGAGGAGATCGTCGTGCTCGATCATGGGGAACTGATTGCCGAGGGAACACCCCGGGAGATACAGAACAACAAGAAGGTCATCGAGGCATACCTGGGAGAGGATATCGGTGATTAAAGTCAGGAATCTTTCCACATATTACCGGAAGATCAGGGCGCTGGACAACGTCTCGCTCCATGTCTGGTCCGGAGAGATTGTCTCTCTCATCGGTGCGAACGGTTCCGGCAAGACGACGCTTTTGAACAATATTTCCGGCGTCGTCCCGTTCCGCAGGGGCGAGATATCGATCGACGGCGTCGACATATACGGAAAGAAACCGGAAGACATCGTGGGGCTCGGTGTCTCCCAGGTCCCCGAGGGGCGGCAGATTTTCGCCACCCTGACGGTCCTGGACAACCTGAGGCTGGGCGCATACCTGAGATACAGGAAATGGCAGAGAAAGGCCATCTCCGATGATATGGAGGCCGTTTTTTCCGTATTCCCGATACTCAAGGAACGCCTCAAACAGCGGGCGGGGACCCTTTCCGGAGGCGAACAACAGATGCTCGCCATCGCCCGGGGGCTGATGGCGAAGCCGAAGCTGTTGATGCTCGATGAGCCGTCACTGGGATTGGCGCCGAAAATCACCATGGAAATACTTGAGGTGATCGTCTCGTTGAAGGAACAGGGCCTCACCATTCTTCTGGTGGAGCAAAACGCCAGGGCCGCCCTGAAGATTTCGGACAGGGGATACGTCATAGAAACCGGGAGCGTCGTCATCCAGGGGGAGGGGGGTGAACTCTTGCGGGACGGAGACATAAAACGGGCATATCTCGGTCGGGATTACCGGGAATTCTGGGAGTGATCCATGAGACTATTTAACCGTCGGTATGAAACCCTTTCACGGGACGATATGGCCCAACTGCAGCTCGAACGGCTTCAGAGCACCATCAACAGGGCGTATAAAAACGTCGTGTTTTACCAGAGCGAAATGAAGGATCGGGATATATCGCCCAGGGATATCACACAGGTGGCGGATCTTACGAAGATCGGTTTTACCACCCGTGACGATTTGAGCTACAATTACCCGTATGGATTGTTCGCCGTGCCGCTTCGTGATATCGTACGCATCAACAGCACCTCGGGGATTACCGGCAAACCGACGGTCATCGGGTATACGAAGAACGATCTGGGAGTGTGGACGGAGCTGATATCCCGTCTTTTTACCGGCGCGGGTGTCACCGCGGACGACATCGTGCAGATGTCCTTCGATTTCGGCATGGCCAACTGGGGACGAAGCATGCGTGCGGCCGCGGAACATATCGAGGCGTCGGTCATCCCCATGAGTTATCTCAACGCCTCGAAAGAACTCATGATCATGTCGGATTATCGCACGTCATGCCTCGTTTCCACGCCGTCACACGCACTGCACCTGGCGTGGCTTGCAAAAGAGCAGGGTATGGATGTTGCGAAACTTAATATATCCCGAGCCATACTCGTTTCGGAGCCCTTGTCCGATGTCGATCGAGAGCGTATTGAATCTGGTCTGGGCGTCCATGTCAGTACGGCCTACGGCATACCCGAAGGAATGGGACCTGGCGTCGCATATGAGTGCGCCGAGGGACGGCTTCATATCTCCGAAGACCATTTCATTGTGGAGACGATTCATCCCGAGACGTCAGAGCCCGTGCCCGCAGGAGAAGAGGGGGAGCTTGTTATTACCACCATCACGACGAAGGCGTTTCCTCTGATTCGCTTTCGAACAGGGGATATCTCCCGCATTGTGCCCGACGGCGAATGTCCGTGCGGAAGAACGCTCTCGGTGATGGAGGCGCCCATGAAGCGATCGGATGATATGCTCTCGTTTCGAGGCATCAAGGTATATCCGAACCAGATCAAGTCCGTCATATCCGGCGTCCTGGGAGAATCGCCGCCGTTTGTGATAGAACTTTTCAAGGTAAAAGAACTGGATCATATGGATATATACATTGAGGAAGGAGAGGCGCTCTTCAGCGACACGATAAAACAACTTGAAAATATTATTTCCGGGATACGTGGGGATCTGCTGGAGTTGCTCGGAATCAGGGCGAACATAAAACTGGTTGAGAGTTCCACCATGCAGGAATTATTGGAGAGGGGAAAACAGGTCATATATCGAGATACTATTTCAAAGGAGTAACCAATGAAAAGACTGAGTATTGTACTCTTGTCGATCATGTTGGGATTGTCCCTGTGCGTGATCGGCTGTCAGCCGGAAGAGCCGATGCCCGAGGGTGATGTTGAAGCGCCGGCGGTCGATGAAGCCGCAGGCGAGCCGATCGTTATCGGGGCCATACTGCGTCTGACCCTCGGCGCATCCGACGGCACTCCGGCAAAGAAGGGTGTTGAGTTTGCGGTCGAGGAGATCAACGAGGCAGGCGGCATCAACGGTCGTCCGCTGGAAGTGATCTATGAGGACTCGAAGGATAACGCCACAGACGCGGTCAACGCCGCCAACAAGCTCATCTCCCTGGACAAGGTACCGGTCATCATCGGTCCCATGATGAGCGGCAACACACTGGCGGCGGCCCCAATCGCCGAGGATAACGGTGTTGTGTTGATCTCCCCCAATGCCACATCACCAAAGGTATCGGAAGCCGGGGAATTCATCTTCCGCGGCTGCTCACGGATCGACATGCAGTCAGAAGCCCTGGTGAAGTATGCCGTGGAGAAATACGGCGTTAAAAAGGCCGCCATCCTGTACAGCAACGAGCCGTACGGCGAGGGTTTCGCGAAGCTTCTGAAGCTCTACTTCGAAGAATACGGTGTCGAAGTTGTTGTGGAGGAATCCTTCATGCGGGGCGATACAGACTTCAAGGCCCAGCTGACAAAAATCTCAGGCTATGAATTTGATCTCCTGTGCGTCCCTGGATACCTCCAGGAAACCGCCCCGGCGATCAGCCAGGCGCGCACAATCGGCATTACTGCACCCTCCCTGGGTGGTTTCGGCGATATGGCGCCTCTGTATATCGAGCTTGCCGGATATGCCGGTGAGGGGCACATCATCACCGGTGAATACGACGAGGATTACGACACGCCGAAGAACAAGGCTTTCGTGAAGAAATACTATCAATACATCAAAGAAAATCCGAAAGATCCCAACAACATCATGTTTGCGGCCATTACCTACGATATGGTCTATTTGGTGGCGGAGGCCATGAAGGAAGTAGGCACAGACCCCACGGCGATCAAGGATTACCTCGATACCGTGAGCGATTTCGACGGCGTAACAGGGAAGCTCAGCTTTGATGAAAACGGTGACGTGGTCAAGGGCGGCATCTACATCTTCGAGGTGGTTGACGGAAAATACGTCAAGATGGATTAACGAAACTAACGGACGACACAATACTATTTTATACGGGGGGGCCTTATGGCCCTCCCGTTATCAGCGCACATCATGTTTTTTCAACAACTCATAAACGGCCTAGCGGCCGGAAGCATATACGCCATGGTGGCCCTGGGATATACCATGATATACGGTATCCTGGGGATCATTAACTTCGCCCAGGGTGAAATCTACATGGCGGGCGCATATGCCGCTGTGATGCTCATCGGCGCCCTCCACATCGGTTTTTTCCCCGCCTTCGCGCTGGCCCTTGTGGTTGCGGCGGCCGTGGGCGTGCTGATGGAGCGGCTGGCGTTTCGGCCCTTGAGAAACCTCAACCCGCTCATACCGCTGATCGCCGCAATCGGTGTATCGATCTGCCTGCAGGATGTGGCGCGGCTCCTGTTCGGCCCCGACAAGAGGCCGTTTCCCATAAAAATCGAACTCGAACCGTTTATCCTCTTCGGTAACCAGATACCAGCGCTTGAAATCTATGTCCTCATCACCGCCTCGATTCTCATGACGGCATTATACCTTTTTATCAATAAGACGAAATACGGGAAGGCCATCGTTGCTTCGGCCTCTGACGGCGAAACGGCGCGATTGATGGGGATCAATGTCGATACGATGATAACCCTGACCTTCATCATCGGATCGATCATGAGCGGCGCCGCGGGCGTGCTGATGGCCATCGAATACAACACATATCCGTCAATGGGCGTTCTGCCGGGTCTGAAGGCGTTTTCCGCCGCGATCCTGGGAGGCGTTGGGAGCATACCGGGGGCGATCATCGGCGGACTGATTATCGGAGTGGCGGAAAACCTGGGTGCTGCATATATCATGTCCGGACTTAAGGACGCCGTGGCGTTTGCAATATTGATTATTATGCTCATAGTGAAACCATCCGGTATCATGGGAAAAAGAAGCTAAAGGTCCTTTTAAGCTTATGATCGACCTGATACTCCACTTACTTCTGTTTGCATCCATATATGTGGTGCTGACACTTTCTTTAAACCTGATTATTGGTTTTACCGGGCAGGTTTCTCTTGGGCACGCCGCCTTTTTCGGCATCGGCGCCTACATGGGATCGGTCATGGTCACCTATATGGACCTGCCGTATATCCTTTCGTTCTTTTTTGCGTTTTGTGCTGCGGGGGTTGTTGGGGTACTTTTGGGCCTCCCGACACTTCGCCTCAGGGACGACTATCTCGCCATCGTCACGCTCGGATTCGGAATCATCATAGAGATCGTCATACTGAATATAGACTATCTCGGCGGCCCGGACGGCATCTTCGGTATTCCAAGCCCGGTCATTGCGGGAAAAAAGCTGACATCCAAGCTTGATTTTCTCATCTTCAACTGGACAATCATGGGATTGACGATACTGTTCATGTATCGTCTGACAAGATCACGGGTCGGGCGGGCCCTGGCGGCCATACGGGATGACGAGTTGACCGCCCAGGTGATGGGAATCAATACAACGAAATACAAAATACTTGCTTTCGGTCTGGGCGCCGCGTTTGCCGGAGCGGCGGGATCTCTCTATGGTTCATACATCCATTATATCCAGCCCCAGAATTTCGGCCTGTCCGCATCAATACTGGTCCTGTGTATGGTGGTCATCGGGGGAATGGGAAGCATACCTGGATCGATCATTGGGGCGCTGATTCTTTTTTTGCTGCCCGAAATTATTCGATATCTCCCAGGCATAATCAAATTCGTCGCCGAGCACCTGAATCCCGGCTCTGTCGCCGACTACCAGAAAATCAGTGCCATTGCCGATTATCAAAATCTCATATACGGTGCGGCTCTGGTGCTCCTTTTGATTGTCCGCCCCCAGGGACTTATGGGAAAGTACCGGGTTAAATAAGAAGGATTGCCGATGCTTCTTATCGTGAAAAATTTGCATGCGTACTATGGAAATGTGCATGTACTCAAGAGAATAACCTTTCATATCAATAAAGGGGAGATTGTTACAATCATCGGCGGTAACGGCGCCGGCAAATCGACGCTGCTTAAAACGATTTCAGGGCTTATTCCCACAGAACGGGGTGAGATACTCTTTGAAAAGCAAAAGATCAATTCACTCACCGCGGAACGTATTCTCAGAAGGGGTATATCACACGTTCCCGAAGGGCGAAAAATTTTCGCAAAGCTCAGCGTGAGAGACAACCTTGAATTAGGAGCTTTCACGCAAAAGGACAGAAATGAAATCGCCTATGATTTTGAAAAGGTGTATACCCTGTTTCCAATACTCGGCGAGAGAAGAAAACAGTCCGCCGGGACCCTCTCGGGCGGGGAGCAGCAGATGCTGGCCATCGCCCGATCACTCATGAGCAGACCGAAGCTCATCATGCTTGATGAGCCGTCTATGGGACTTGCACCCAAGGTGGTGTTGGAAGTATTTAAGACGATAAAAGAATTGAAGGAAATGGAAACAACCATCCTTTTGATCGAACAGAACGCCCGTGCCGCCCTGGCTTTGGCGGATCGGGGATACGTCATGGAAATGGGAATGTTCACATCCCACGGAGATAAGGAAGTGCTTCTCGATAATGAAGAGGTAAAAAGGGCGTATCTCGGGAAGGGATACCGTGAGGTCTATGAATGATGATGCTTGAATCGAAAGGCATTTACAAGGATTTCGGCGGCGTGAAGGCGCTGTCGGACGTTCACCTTTCGGTACCGAAAAATGTCATAATGGGGCTGATAGGTCCCAACGGTGCAGGGAAAACGACATTTTTCAATGTGATCAGCGGTATTCTTCCGGTGACGACGGGAGATTTCTTCTTCAAGGGGAGGAAACTGACGGGCAAAAAACCCTTTTATATCACCCGATCAGGCATTGCGAGAACATTTCAAAATATACAGCTCTTTAACGGTATGACGGTTTTTGAGAATGTTGTTGCGGGTCGTCACATCAGGACGAAGGCGGGGCTTATTCGCGGTATCGTCGGGGGGAGGTTGGTTCGACGCGAGGAGCGTGAGAATATCGAAAGGGTCAATGAAATTCTCAATTTCGTGCACATAGAATCAGAAAAGGGTCTCCCCGCCGACAGCCTCCCATACGGAAAACAGCGGCACGTAGAGATAGCCCGGGCGCTTGCGGTGGAGCCGGAGCTGTTGCTCCTCGATGAGCCGTCCGCGGGGATGAATCCGAGAGAAACCGAAGACCTGATGAAGCTCATCATGGCCATCAGGAAGAGGGGGATCACCGTGCTTCTGATAGAACATGATATGAATCTCATCATGGGCATATGTGACAGGATAGCGGTGCTCGATTACGGAAAGAAGATTTCCGAGGGAACACCTGAAGAAATACGCAACGACGAGAAAGTCATTGAGGCATATCTCGGCCGAGAGGAAGACTATGCGGATTTGGGATGAAAAAAACGAGACAATGTCTCGGGAGGAGCTGAAGCAGTTCCAGCTTGAGGGGCTGCAGAAGACCATAAACCGTATTATTCGGCATAACGTGACCTTTTATCGTCATCGATTCGATCAGGTCGGGTTCAATATTGAAAAAGACGCGATCGAATCGATAGAAGATCTTTCCAAACTCCCGTTCATTACGAGGGAAGATCTGAAGGAGAGTTACCCCTATGACTTGTTTGCGGTTCACTTGAGAGATGTAGTGCGGATTCACGCCGCGTCAGGGGATGTGGGGATCACGGGATTCACGATGGAGGATCTCAAGAGCTGGTCACGCCGTGTTGCTCGCACCCTGTGCTCCGCGGGTCTTGACGAAGACGATGTACTGCAGATTGCGCTTTCATACGGCTTATTCCCGGGCGCCTTCGGATACCATTACGCCGCTGAAAATATTGGGGCGTCGGTCATTCCCACGTCGACCACTCACATCAAGAGGCAGCTGAGGATTCTTCAGGATTATAAATCCACCGCAATCGTTTCCACACCGTCATATATACTACGGCTGATACGCGAGATGAAAGACAATGGTATCAATCCGAAGCACCTCTCATTGAAATACGCCATACTGGGGGCGGAGCCGTGGACGGATGACATGCGTCGGGAAATTGAGGAGAATCTGTATGTGTCCGCATATTTCCATTATGGCGTTGAATCCGTATTTGGGCCGGGGATTGCCTCGGAATGCCGGGAAAAAAACGGGCTGCATATATTTGAAGATCATTTTATACCGGAGATCATCGATACGAAAACAGGGAAGTCCCTTCCGTATGGAGAAGAGGGCGAGCTTGTCCTGACGACATTGACGATGGAAGCGTTTCCGCTCATACGATACCGAACGGGAGATGTGACACGGCTCTATCTGTCGGATGATGTGTGTCCCTGTGGAAGAACACATATAAAAATGGATCCGGTAAAAAGACGGTATGACGATCTTATCGTCTTTCGTGGTATCAACCTGTATCCATATCAGATACAAAACATCCTCAAAGAGATAATACAGGATGAACCTCGATTTCGAATAGTGTTATATAGGGAAAACGGCGATGATCTCATGGATATTCAATTAGAAATAACAGAGAATATTTTCCATGATGAGATGAAGGTTGAAAGGCGTTTTATCAGGGATGTCGAGCATCGGATACTTCACGAGCTGGGCTTTGAAGTATCGATCAGGTTGATAGAAAATGACAGCTTGCCAGACGGTGAGCTTATAGAGGATAAAAGATAAAAAAACAAAAAGGGCGCTGTGTTTAATCGATTTATATGACCCAATCGTTAAAAACAACGCCCATACACAATGTCCGATAAGATATATTATGTAAACCAACTTTTGTTTTACTCAATATTTCATATCGATTCTATCTTTATCATTCTTCTTTTCCCTGTTTCTTCTAATCTCCCATTGAGGAATCATACTCTTCAGAACGTGAATGGTCGTTTTCCCTGATGAAATTTACCACCTCATCAAACGCTTCCTGGAAGTTGTCCAGATCCTCAGGGAATACCATGATTCTGAACCTGTCCTGTTTTCCGAAATCAACAGCCTTTGTCTCTGAGATGATCAAGTACTTGTCGTTGTTGACGTTCTCCTTGACATCAAAATAATAGGTTCTTCTTCCCGCCTTGACTTTCTTCGTAAAAATTTCTTCTTTTCTCCTGTCTTCCAATTTCGCGCTCCTCTCCCCTAAGTTTCTCCCAAGTAGGCTTTTTTCACAGACTCATTATGTAAAAGATTCTTTGACGTATCTTCAAGGACAACCTTTCCCGTCTCAAGTACATATCCACGATGAGACGTTTCAAGTGCCATTTTAGCGTTTTGCTCGACAAGCAGTATCGTGGTGCCGTTTTTTTCATTAATGTCTCTGATTATGGAGAATATGCTTTTTACCACTAAAGGAGCCAGACCAAGTGACGGCTCATCGAGTAAAAGTATCTTTGGATTGCTCATCAGCGCCCGGGCGATGGCGAGCATCTGCTGCTCACCTCCGGAAAGTGTTCCCCCGTCCTGTTTCCTTCTCTGTTCAAGGATCGGGAAAAAGCTGAATATTTGTTTCAGGTCTTTTTTAAACTGCGCGTCTCTCTTCCTGATGTAGGAGCCCATCATGAGGTTTTCACGCACCGTTAAAAGCGGAAATATACGCCTGCCCTCAGGCACCTGAGAAACACCCATCTGGACTATTTTATCGGGCTGCACCCGTGTAATGTCTTTCCCTTTGAGCAGCACACGTCCCTTTCTTGCGGTGTTGATGCCGCTGATGGTCATGAGTGTCGTCGATTTCCCGGCGCCGTTTGCGCCTATGAGCGTGACGATTTCACCCTCGTTGATCTTCAGGGAAACTCCCTTGAGGGCCTCAATGCTCCCGTAATTTGTATATATGTCTATCAGTTCAAGCATGTCAATGTCAGTCCGTTCCGAGATACGCCTCGATGACCTTCTTGTCTTGTTTTATATCCTGTGGTTTGCCTTCCGCAATCTTCTTGCCGTAATCAAGCACCACGATACGATCCGATATCTCCATTACCACCTTCATATCGTGTTCGATCAGCAGAATCGTCACCCCGGTATCCCTGATACGTCGAATCAGGTTCATCAAATCCGATGTTTCCTTCGGATTCATCCCGGCGGCGGGCTCGTCAAGTAAAAGCAGGGCCGGCTCAGATGCAAGCGCCCTGGCTATTTCAACACGACGCTGATCCCCATATGAAAGATTCGAAGCGATATCCAGTATCTTTTCTTCCAGTCCGACGAAGACGATGTGTTTGATTGACTTTCGAAGGGTTTCCTTCTCCTCATGCTGCTGACTTCTCGACCTCAGAACGGCCCCGAAAAAATTGCTTTTCGTCAGAGCATGTCGGCCAACCTTCACGTTATTCAGGACGGTGAGCGTGTTAAACAGCCTGATGTTCTGGAATGTACGGGCGATGCCGTGGGCATTAATCCTATCAGGCTTTAAAGATGGTTTAAAGGCCTTACTTTTAGAAGAGATTATCCGCCCCCGTCCGTTTTTTTCGAGTATGACTCTCCCACCGGTCGGATTCGTCAGGCCGGTAACGCAGTTAAAAAGCGTTGTTTTCCCCGCTCCGTTCGGTCCGATCAACGAGAGTATCTCCCCTCTTTCGATGTCGAAGGAGACGTTGTCGACCGCACGAACACCGCCGTAAAACTTACTCAGCCCATCAATTGTCAGGATGGTATAGCTCATCTATCTTTGCTCAGCTTTTTGCTGTCGGTGGAGACGCTGAAAAAGCTCTCATTCATGGTTTGCAAAATCGACTCATCCTTTGTAGACATAACCCGCTTCACCCTGGAGAGGGGAATTAATCCCGCAGGCAGAAAACGCATCATCAATATCAGAATGATGCCGAAGAGCGCGTATCGCGCCTGTACCAGATCCGGCCAGGGCTCCAGAACTTGGCGCAACAGCTCGGAAAGGCTCACCAGCACCGTTGCACCGAGAATCACACCGGGAATACTTCCCATACCGCCGAGAACCACCATGCAGAGTATCAGGATCGATTCCCAGAACTTGAAGCTGACGGGGCTGATGAAACCGAACCACCGTGCGAAGAAAGAACCGCCGATGGCCCCAAAAGATGCGCTGATGGCAAATGCGATGACCTTGTATCTCATGATGTTTATACCGCTGCATTCGGCGGCGATTTCATCGTCCCGGATGGCGAACCACGCACGACCGAGCCGGGAATCCTCCAGTCGATTCATGATGAAGATCGTTGCAATCATCATGAAGAGGATCAGGTAGAAAAACGGGACTTTCCCCTTGAAAGAATAGACGATCGGGTTTTCGAAGAAAAAACGGGTGATCGGGTATAAGAACGTGAGGTCGATGCCCGGCGAAGATATCCCGGGTAGTCCCATCGGCCCCCGGGTCAGCCACATCTCGTTGACGATAACAAGCACCACAAGCTCTGAAAAGCCGAAGGTGACGATTGCGAAATAATCCCCCGTCAACCTGAGGGTCGGCGCCCCAAGGAGTATGCCCCACAACGCGCCGTTCAGGGC
This sequence comes from Candidatus Zymogenaceae bacterium, assembly GCA_016931225.1. Taxonomy (NCBI): domain Bacteria; class Deltaproteobacteria; order Candidatus Zymogeniales; family Candidatus Zymogenaceae; species Candidatus Zymogenaceae bacterium. The sequence goes on along the minus strand of JAFGFE010000031.1, from coordinate 24,193 downwards.
CGCCAATGGTATGATAACCCAGTAATTGGAGAGGATATCCCAGGGAGGTCCCATGGCCCCGCATTTGAGCGTCAATAATCCCGCCGTGTAGGCGCCGATGGCGTAGAAGCCGACAAATCCAAGATCAAGGAGACCGGTGAAACCGGGGATAATATTCAGGCCGAGGGCAAGCACGATATACAGCATCGAGAGGATGCAGATATACATGAATGTCTCGTGAAAATCGCCCAGGAAGGAATAAAATGGTATGAAAAAAACCGCCAGGAACAACAACCCGTATACAACCGGTTGGTTCTTTGAAAAAAAGGCTGATGTATATCGGGGAATTCGTTTGGGCATGATCGATTATACCTTCACCACTGTTTTTCTTCCAAGTATTCCGGACGGACGGAAGATGATCACGAGGATCATAATGGCATATGCGATACCGTCCCGATACCCGGAAGAAAGGTACCCCGCCCCGTATGATTCGGCGATCCCCAGCACGAATCCACCGAACATCGCTCCGGGGATGTTGCCGATACCGCCCAACACCGCCGCCGCAAACGCCTTGACACCGGCGGTATATCCCATCATGGGGAAAATTGCGTTATAATAAACACCGACGATGATCCCCGCAACCGCACCCAGACCGGATCCAACGGCGAAGGTGAACGATATCACCCGGTTGACATTTATGCCCATGAGGGATGCGGTAGTCTTGTCCTGGGCGCAGGCCCGCATGGCGGTGCCTATTTTTGTCTGTGTAATAAGGATATGAAGACAGAACATCAAGAATATTGTGATGGAGATGATGTCATATTGCAGCAGAGATACCTTGACATCACCCATATAAAAAAGAGCGGATTTAAATATTTCAGGGATGGTTCCCTTCGGATATGTTTTCATACGACCGCCCCAGATCATCAGTGCGACGTTCTGGAGAAAGAGTGACGCACCGATGGCCGTGATGAGTGCGGCCAGACGCGGCGCTTTCCTGAGAGGACGATAGGCGATGAATTCCAGGATAACGCCGAATAGCGCGCAACATGATATGGAAAGCAGGACTGCCAGGGGAAACGGAAGGTTGAGCATGGTGACGAAGGTGAAGGCGAGAAACGCACCGAGCATGTATATTTCGCCGTGGGCGAAGTTAATCAACTCGATGATTCCATACACCATCGTATAACCGACGGCGATAAGTGCATATACGCCACCGAGAGTAAGTCCGTTAACAAGCTGCTGAATGAACATCCCCTGCCCTACCCCTGTCAAAAAAGGGGGAGGGTGAAGACCCTCCCCCTTGATTACACACGAATAACCCCTAATCCAAGATCTGCTTTTCAGCAGCGATGAATTCTCCGTCTTTCACTTCGGAAACAAACACAGGCTTGCTGCAGTCTCCGTTTTCATCGAAGATGGTGATACCGGCGATACCGACGTATCCGGTTTCCGGGGTTGTCATACCGGCCAGACATTCCGTAATGGCCGCTCTGTCGGCGCCGCACTTCTCGATGGCGACGACCATCATGCCGATGGCGTCATAGGCGTTTGCCGCCATCCAGTCGGGAGTCAGACCGTATTTTTCCTCGAAGGCCTTCTTGAATTCCAAGGCTTCCTTACCGGCGGCTTCATACACCAAAGGAGAGCTTGCCATGAATCCTTCGGCGGCGTCCTTGGCGATGTTGATCAGCTCCGGGTTGTTCAGGCCGTCCGCTCCCATGAACTGTACGTCAAGACCGAGCGTTTCCGCCTGTGCGAGGATCAGCCCGCCCTGCTGATAGTAACCGGCGATAAATATCGCGTCGGGGGCGAGTTCCTTGAACTTGGAAAGCTGAGGAGCAAAATCGACGGTATCGGCGACATACGCCTCGACACCCACGACCTCAAGACCGATCTCTTCAGCCGCCGCTACAAATGCTTCCTTCAGGCCGATTGCGTAGTCGTTGTTTTCATGGAACACGCCGACCTTTTCGACTCCGAGGACTTCCTTGGCGTATTTCGCCATGAATCGTCCCTGGAAGTCATCCGTGAAGACGTTGCGGAACATATATTCGCTGCTCCGGCCGACTTCCACATTGGTTGCTGTGGGAGATATCGCCGGGAGACCCGCCTCATCATAATACGGAATAGCGGCAAGGGTGGCGGAACTGCATACGTGTCCCAGAACCGCAATGATATCCTCATTACTGGCAAAGTTCTGTGCAACAGCAGCGGCTTCCTTCGGATCACAGCGCTCGTCGCCCACTACAAGTTCAAGCATCCTTCCGTTAATGCCGCCGGCTTCGTTGATTTCGTCGATTTTCATCATTGCGCCGTTTCTGATGATTTCTCCATATGCAGCGGCGTCACCGGACATGGGAGCGGCAAGACCGATCTTTATGGGACCCGCAGCTTCATCGGCGACAGGCTCATCGGTTGCCGCCTCTTCCGGTGTGGTCGGTTCTGCCGGTTTTTCCTGACACCCGGCGATGGCGAATGCGAATACCAGTGCCAAGGCGGAAAAAAGAACGAACCACTTCAGATTTCTCAGTTTGCCCATACGTTAAACCTCCTTTGATCCCGTAATAAAAAGTGGAATCATTCACCATATTTAAAGATTCACTTTAAATCTCAGGAAAATTTTTGTCAAGCTTTTTTTACTCTTTCACGCTCTCGTTTTCTATGATACAGCCGAATCGGCGTACCGGAAAAATCATATGCGTCTCGCAGCCTGTTGATGATGAATCGATGGTAGGCGGGCTTGATTCCTTTGGGGTTGTTGCTGAAAAGTACAAACGTGGGCGGTGCTATAGACGTCTGGGTGATGTAAAATATTTTTACGGGCTTTCCGTGGTACAGACCGGGGCTGTGTTCTGTGCTGATAATATCGAAAAAAGAATTCAGCTCTCCCGTCGGAATACGGCGGTTTCTATTTTCAATGACGGTATCGACGGCGGGGTATATGCGATGGACGTTCTTACCACTTTTTGCTGAAATAAAAATGATCGGTGAGTAGGAGATATTTTTCATCTCGTCCTGAATACGGAGTGCGAACGTCCCCGCGGTGCGCTCATCCTTTTCGACAAGGTCCCACTTGTTTACAAGGATGACCGAGGCGACACCCTTATCCTTTATCAGTCGGGCTATGCGAATATCCTGGTCCGTGGGCCCTTCCTCCGCGTCAAGGAGCAAAAGCGCCGCATCCGCACGGTCGATGCTTCTGAGGGATGCAAACACGCTGAATTTCTCCACGGCCATGCTTATTCTGCTCTTTCTCCTGATGCCCGCCGTGTCTATGAGCACATAGGGTCTATTTTCCGTATATACCAGCGTATCAATTGAGTCCCTGGTCGTCCCGGGGGTGTCGTCGACCAGTGACCGTCCGTATCCGGTCAGGCGATTCAGAAGCGATGATTTCCCCACGTTGGGACGTCCGACGATTGCGATATGAGGGGCGTCCGGCGTTTCAGAAGGATGCTCTTCCATCATGCCCGTGAGGGAAAACACCACATCATCCATAACATCGTTGATCCCGATGTTGTGCTGAGCGGATATCGCATACAGGGTGTCCATCCCCAGTTGATAGAATTCATATATCTCCGATTCCTGCTTGGGGCCGTCCACCTTGTTCACCAGTGCGAAGACCGGCTTTTTTGTCTTTCTGAGATAGTTGAACATCTCCGAATCGTCCGGACGAACCCCATCCCGGGCGTCCATGAGAAAAAGGATGATGTCCGATTCCTCTACCGCAAGCTCCGCCATTTCGTGAACGCCGCGGAGTATCTCGGTGTCCGCATCAGGCATGAATCCACCGGTGTCTATCAGGGTGAATTCCGTATCACCCCACCGTGCGTCGGCGTAGATGCGGTCTCTCGTCACCCCCGGCTCATCCTCCACGATGGCGCGGCGGGTCCCGACGATCCTGTTGAAGAACGTGGACTTTCCCACATTCGGGCGTCCCACGATGGCCACGATTTTTTTGCCGTTTGTCATGTTCTATTGATATCCCAGACGTTTGAGCATCTCCGACCGCTTCGCCCAATCCTTGAGCACCTTCACTCGGAGTTCAACGTATACCTTGATGTTAAAAAACGCCTCCAGGTCCATCCTGGCCTGTGTTCCGATTTCCTTGACGACCGAGCCTCCCTTCCCGATGACGATCCCCTTCTGCGATTCCCGCTCAACAAAGATCACCGCATCCACGAGAAGAAGACCCTTCTGGGCGTCCTCCTGGAAGCGATCGATAGCCACCGCAACGGCGTATGGTATCTCCTTACGTGTGAGGCGAAACACCTTTTCCCGTATGATTTCCGCCGTGATGAACTTCTCGCTCTGGTCAGTCAGGGCGTCCTCGGGAAAAAAAGGAGGGCCTTCGGAGAGAAGTCTCTGTACGGCATCGAGATATATCTCTATGCCGTCGCCCGTCAGCGCCGAAACCGGGATGATTTCTTCGAAGTTGTGCATCATTTCGATGGATTCAATCAGCGGAAGGATCGTCTCCTTTTTCGCCCGATCCACCTTGTTGATGAGGAGGATGACGGGCGTCTTCACGTTCTTCAGACCACGGAGCACCTCCATGTCGACATCGTCGAGGCGGTCGCCCGCCTCCACCATGATCGTGACGATATCGGCGTCGTCACGGGCCGCCCGTGCGGTCCTGATCATGTAGAGATTCAGCTCCTTTTTGGCCGCCCTGTGAAAACCGGGTGTATCCACGAAGACGATCTGAGATGATTGGTCCGTCAGGATGCCCATGATGCGGTTTCTGGTGGTCTGGGGCTTTGGGGTGACGATCGAGACCTTCTCCCCCAGGATGGTGTTCATCAGAGTGGATTTACCCACATTCGTCTTCCCGACGAGCACCACAAAACCCGATTTAAAGGTTTTCAATGACGATCTCCTCCTCGGTGAGAAACCGATCCCCGGTGATCTTTACTTTGTTAAGGTTGTGGACCTTTTCGAGCTTTCTGATGGTTCGTTTGTTTCCGCCCACGGCGGCGCCCACCAGCCTCGGGTGCACTCTGATGACAAGGGGGTCGGGAATGTGCGAAAGTTCTCCAACAACTCGTTCGATCCTTTCGGCCATCATTCCTTCCATCACCAGCGCGCCCAGTGATTCATGATAGGGTCCCGAAACGACACGTTTCTCGAGATCCTTTGAGTGGGAGAGCCCGATTCGGATGATGGGAATATCGTGTTCCTGGAACATCCGGACGATCAATCCCGTAATCCGTACCGTCTCGTCCAGTGACAACGGCACGTATCTCCCCTCACGATAGAGCCGCTCCATCTCCGTATCCTTGATGACCACCGTCGGATATATCCGGACACCGCTCGGGACGAGGTTTATCACATCCTCGGCGGTCCCCATGATCGTAGACTCGGTATCTCCGGGGAGACCCGGCATGATCTGGGCGATCAGGTCGAACCCTCGGCGCTTTATAAGCAAGGCCGCCCGCCGTGTATCGTCGGCCGTATGACCCCGTTGTGACAGTTCGAGGATGTGATCGGACATCGACTGAATCCCCAGCTCTATCGTTCGAACACCGTACTCCTCAAGGAAGCCGAGGACCTTTTCACTGATCGCATCGGGCCGGGTGGACACCCTCAGCGCATCGATTCGGCCCATGTCGATCAGTTCCTTGCCGATCTTGAGCAGATCAAGCTGTCGCTTCATCGGGAGCAATGTGAAGCTACCCCCGAAAAAGGCGAGCTCTATATCCCGTTCCCAGTCCGGGCGTGTCTCCGTATAACTGTTGACCGTCTCCACGATATGTCCGCGGGTGAGTTTCACGGCTCCCGCGGATGTGATCGCCTGCTGGTCACAGAACAGGCAACGATGGGGACACCCTGCATGGGGGATAAATATCGGTATGATAAATCGTTTGATATTTTTCATTTTTCAAGCGCATTTCGGGCGGCGGCCATTTCCGCATCCTTTTTACTTTTTCCTTCGCCCCTCCCCCATTCCTCGCCGTCCACTGAGACGCGAACGATGAACCTTTTTTCGTGTTCGGGACCGAAACATTCCACCACTTCATAGTCTGGAAGGGTCTGGAGCTCCACCTGTATCTTCTCCTGGAGGAGGGATTTGTAATTCTTCGTGTTCAGGGTATGGATGTTTTCAACGACATCGCGAAAATGCCTCTTGACGATCGGCTCTATCGATCCATATCCCCCGTCGACCAGCACGGCCCCCACCACGGCTTCATACACACCTGCAAGGATTGATATTTTTTTCCGCCCCCCCGCCTTCTCCTCGCCCTTCCCGAGAATGAGGAGATGATCGAGCCCCGCATCCCGCGCCCGTCGGGCCAGACTGTCCGCATTGACAAGCATCGCCCTTGCCCGGGTGAGCCACCCCTCGTCCCAATCGGGATATCGCTCGAACAGCATCAGCCCGATGATCAGGTCGATAGCACCGTCTCCCAGGAATTCGAGCCGTTCATAGCCGAACGGAGCTTCATCACTCTGGGCCGAGGCGTGGGTCAAAGCGCGAACGAGCCACAGACGGTCTTCAAATCGGTACTCCAGTATCTTTTCACATGCACACAGTTTTTCTTCCATATACTCCGTCTTCCGTCAGGTCGACAACGGTAACGGGAACGATGCAGTTGACCTCATCGGCATGTTCATCCATGTACACGGTGAGGTAGTTTTCGCTCTTTCCGGTAAGGTGTATCCCGTCTTTTCTCTCCGTCAGTACCTCAAGGGTATGTCCCACCCGGCCCTGTCGATACAATCTGTTTTTCTCTTCGCCGATGTCCCTGATGATTTTCGCCCGCTCCTTCTTTATCCTCCCCGGGACCTGTTCCGACATCTGAAACGCTGGCGTGCCGGGCCGTGGTGAAAAAGGAAACACGTGAAGGTACGTTACGGGAAGTCTTTTGAGCAGCGATACGGTATTCTCAAACGCATTGTCATCCTCGCCCGGAAAGCCCACCATCACGTCGATACCGATGCCGGGTGCGTCCAGCAGCGTATTCGCCCTCTCGACGAGTTTTTCAAAGTAATCAACCTGATACGGCCTCTTCATTGCCTTCAGGATGGAATCGTCCCCACTCTGGAGCGGGATGTGCAGATGCGGCGTGATCTCAGGTGTATCGGTCATAAGATGAAGCAGGTCGTCCGATATCTCCAGCGGCTCCAGCGAGCTGAGACGATACCGGAGGGGGAATCCCGCCTCAATGAGGCGCCCGAGCAGCCCGACAAGAGACAACGAATCCGTATCTCCGTAACGTCCCAGGTGAATGCCCGTCAGGACAACCTCCCTGTATCCCCTCGATGAAAGCTCGGAAATACGGGAGACGACGGTATCAGCGGGAACGCTCCTCTCCCTCCCCCTGGCAAGGGGCACCACGCAGTAACTGCATCGGGCGTTGCACCCCTCCTGGACTTTCACGAACGCCCGGGTTCGAGTGTCTTCATGAATATCCCGGGATGAGTCCGACACACAAACATCCTCATCGTTCCCGTCCGATGTGTCCGATGGGCCGATGAGGTTACGGACTATGTCCGCAATGTCGGCTCTGTCTTGAGGGTGAACGATGACCGTATCGACGCCGCTGTTCGCAATGCTCTCGGGATAGACCGCGACGGAACACCCGGTAACGATGACCGGGCCGTCACCGATTTCCCGCTTCATTCTGCGGACGGCCTGGCGGGATTGATAATCCGCCTTACCGGTGACCGTGCAGGTATTGACGACGGCGGCGGCGGCCCGTTCATGTCCCATAACCACTCGATATCCCAGGGATTTCAGATCGTAGGCGATTGATTCGCTGTCGGTGAAATTGACCTTGCACCCGAGTGTTATAACGGCGACGGTCTGAGTCACTCCAACATCCCCCCTCCGATGACACGCTCGCCCTCATAGAGCGCCAGTATCTGACCGGGAGCCGGTGCGAAGTGCGGCTCTTCGAAAACCATCCGAACGGTATCGGGAGATTCGATATATACCGTTCCCGGGGATGGTTTCTCATTGTAGCGGACCATGCCGTCGCATCGAAACTCGGTCATGTCCGGTATTCCGGATATCCAGTTAAACGAGCCGGCGACAACCTCCCGCCTCATGATGTCTTCCCTATACCCAACGATAACCCGGTTCTGTTTCGCTTCCGTACTCACCACATAATAGGGCCGGGAGGCGGGGATGCCGATACCGCTCCTCTGACCCACGGTATAATTCCAGAAGCCGGTATGGGTTCCGATCGCGTTGCCCGAAATGTCGACGATCTCGCCCTGTTCCATGCGATCTCCCACAAGCCGCCTGAGGTACGCCCTGTAGTCGTCTTTTCCGAGAAAACAGATCTCTCTGCTTTCCGACTCCGGAAGCGGGATTGAGCGACTTTCGGCCATACGGAGTATCTCTTCCTTACGGCGCGTCCCCAGAGGAAAGAGTGTGTGTGAAAGCTGATCGGGACGAACGAGCGACAAAAAATAGGACTGGTCCCTCTTTCCATCGATTCCCCGCAAAAGTCGTATTCCCGAGCCGTCGTCCACCGTGCGGGCATAGTGACCGGTGGAGATAAAGCGGAAATCACCCGACTCCGCCTCATCGAGAAGATATTTGAATTTGACCCGGCGATTGCACACTGCACAGGGGTTCGGCGTCGTTCCCGTAAGATACGCACAGGACAAATAATCGATCACATCCTTTTTGAATCCGCGGCTCGCGTCCAGGACGCGGTGGGGAATGCCGAGTGTCCGGGCGACGCGGGATGCGCTCTCGGCCGCGGCATCGGGATTTCCTGCATGTCCCGTAAGAGATTCATCCCACAGGACAAAGGTGACGGCTTCCACCTCCATTCCGTCGTCAAGAAGTAGCGCCGCAGATATCGCCGAATCGACGCCGCCGCTCAGGGCCACCAGGACCCGTTCGTTGTTTCCCATGATTATTTACACTGAGGATTCAGGACCCCGGTCCTTTTCCGTTCGTTCTCTCGTGATAGTTTTCTATAGCCGCCTTCAGTGTGTCGGCGGCGAGGTTGGAACAGTGCATCTTCTGTTTCGGCAGGCCGCCCAGCTCTTCGGCGACATCTCTGTTTGTAATCTTCAGGGCCTCATCGAGGGATTTTCCTTTGACCATCTCGGTAATCATGGAGGATGTGGCGATGGCGGCGGCGCATCCGAAGGTTTTGAACTTGATGTCCGATATCACGCCGTCGATGACGTGTATGGTTATCCGCATGATGTCACCGCATGCGGCGTTCCCGATTTCACCCGTGCCGTCCGGATTGTCAAGCTCGCCGACATTCTTCGGGTTGTGAAAATGCTCAATAACTTTTTCAGTATACATGAAGCGTCTTCTTATCCCTTTCTTGGAGCGAGGGGAGACATGGCGCGCAGCCGCTCGACTATTTCCGGGATCTTCGAGATGACATAATCGACGTCGTCATCGGTTGAATCCGGACCCAGGCTGAATCTGATTGATCCCTGTGCAATGACGGCGTCGATATTCATTGCGCTTAATACGTGAGATGTCTTGAGTGTGCCCGTTGTGCATGCCGAACCGGACGATACGGCGACGCCCTCAAGGTCGAGGCCCAAAAGCATCCCCTCCCCTTCTATGTAGTGAAAGCTGATGTTTGTTGTGTTCGGAAGACGGGGTGCGCCTTTTCCGTTCACCGATACGTCCGGAACGGCATTCAGAATGCCGGATTCCAGCCTGTCCCGGAGACGGGTCAGGCGATCGGTCTCTTCCGCGAGCCGTTTTCTTGAGAGCTCGGCGGCCATGCCCATGCCGACGATGGACGGGACGTTCTCCGTCCCCGCACGCATGCCGAATTCATGGCTTCCACCGTGAATCAAAGGCATAAGCCTGATACCCTTTCTGATATAAAGGGCACCGATACCCTTTGGCGCACCCATTTTGTGACCGGAGACAGAAAGGAGATCGATCCCGTCTTTTTGCACATCTATCGGAATCTTGCCCGTCGCCTGGACGGCGTCGGTGTGAAAGACAATATTGTTTTTCTTCAATATCGACGAAATGCGGGGGATATCAAAAATGACGCCCGTTTCGTTATTGGCGTACATAAAGCTTGCAATCTTCGTATTTTCACAGATCGCCTCCTCCAGCTCATCGATATCTAGGGCGCCGTTTTCGCCCACGCCGATGTAATCAACATCATGTCCCACCTCTTCGAGCCAGTCTACCGTGTTGATGACGGCGTGGTGCTCAACGGCGGATGTGATGATGTGATGGGACGTTTCTTTGGTCGAGAAGAGATGGCCTTTCAGCGCCAGATTGTCCGACTCCGACCCGCCCCCCGTAAAGACGATCTCATCCATGTTCGCGTTCAGGAGCAACCCGACGCGCTCCCTGGCCTGATCGACCGCCTCCCTGGCCTCGCGTCCGTATCTGTGGGCGCTGGAAGGATTGCCGCATACGTCGGTGAAAAAGGGGATCATGGCGTCAAGCACTTCCGGGAGCACCGGACTTGTGGCGTTATAATCCATGTAGACGCGTTTTTTTTTCATTTTTGTTTTGTCGAGAGACCCCGGGATCGGGCCTTCTCGCACACTTCATGTATGCTTACAGAGTTCAAATAGTCTCTGATACAATCGCCCAGCTCGGCCCACAGCCACTGGGTGGTGCATTCTCCCGAACGATGACAGGCGGATGCATCTTTGCTGTGATCGACGCAGAAAACAGGGCTGATTGGTTCATCCACCATCTCGATCACCTCGCCGACGCTGATGTTCTCAGGATCCCGTGCCAGGACATATCCACCGCCCGGTCCCTTGACGCTCTTTACAATCTCACCCTTTCTGAGCTTTGAAAAGAGCTGTTCCAGATAGTGCAGGGATATCCCCTCCTTTTCCGAAATGCGCTTGAGGTTGACCGGCCCGTCTTTCTCCGTGAGAACCAGCATCACCAGCGCCCTGACCGCATACTGTCCTCTTGTCGTCAGTCTCATGAAACTTTTGAACCGCTATGCAATGAATACCTGCATCGCCCGAGGTGGACAAACCGGGACACACAACTCGCAGCCGCTGCAGAGTTCAGAATCGAACAAGACCTCCATGGTGTCGCGGTTTATCGAAAGGGCGTTGGTTGGGCATATCGCCGTGCAGGCGCCGCAGTGGGTACAGAGATCTTCATCCCGCTTGATGTCCTGATCAATGGAATCGATCACCACACCGCATTCCCTCAGGTAGTCGATGCCCCGGCGGTAGATGTCTGAATCGCCCTCAAGCTCAAGGATGAGGTAGCTCTCCCGCCTCGGCAATACGCTTGCCTTAAGGATATTGACAACCAGGTCATATTCCCTGATCAGCTTATAGATGATGGGCTTGTCCCATATCTCCTTGGAGAAATGAAGGACCACCTTGTGTTTCATATCCACCTCTTTTGAATTCCGGTTCAATCCTAATATACTTAACCTATATTGTCAAGTTCCTTTCTCGCACCGATACTGTTTTCACTTTGACTAATTGAACGGTGTCTATTATAATTTATGCGTTACTTTCAAAGGAACGATGCATGAAATATTTTAAATCGGTACCCGTCGTCTGTTTTCTCGTTTTCATGGTATGTGTCTGTTTCAGTGCAGCGGGATCATCCTTTCGTCAGATGGTTCTGACGATAACAATCCCCGATGATCATACATCGGGGACGTATCAGACGGAATTGATTGTGCCCGAGGGTTCCTCTGCCGTGAATTTCACGGTTTGGGGCGCCGATCACCCCTGGGGCATTACCAGCGAAAACGCAGTCGCTTCCGGTGAGTCCCTCTTTGTATACCGTCCCGGACTCGAAGGCCAAGACGAATATATCGACAGTGAATCCTCTGAATCCGTGGACACCGGGGGAGGCACCGAGGGATATGGATATGACTCCGACTCCGAACTGACCCGTTTGTCACTGCCGCCGGGGACTTATTACGTCTGGGTACAGGGACCCGCCGGTACAACGATCACCCTCCAGTATCTCCTGGAGGAGCGGTAGTATCAGGTCTGTTCCATATATTTCTTCATCGCCTCCATGACCTCATCGAGGGGAAAGCTCTCCTGTCCCTCCAGGTATCTCCGGGAGAGTTCATAATAGGTGAGCGCGCCGTTTCGTATGGCGTCTTTATTGGCCTTCCCCTCGTGGATTTTCCCCGGCACGCCGGTTACCAGGGACCCCTCGGGAACCCTCGTCCCCGGCAGAATCACGGAGCCGGCGGCGATAACGCAATTCTTCTCCACATGTGCCCCGTCGAGCACGGTGGCGTTCATCCCCACCAGGACATAATTGGAAATTGTGCACGCGTGAAGCACGGCGCCGTGCCCCAGGGTCACGTAGTCCCCCACCGAGGTGGGATTGAACGGGGTACAGTGTATGACGCAGCAATCCTGTATGCTGGTGTATTCTCCGATGGTGATGGTGTTGAAATCCGCACGTATCACGGCGTGGGGCCATATGCTCGAGTTCTTTCCGATCACGGCGTCGCCCAGAATCACCGCCGTCGGATGGATGAAGGTTTCGTCGCTCATGAGTGTTTCCTCGTTATGATCCCCTGTATCGTGTCCAGTGTATTGATGTTCCGATCTTTTATGTACGTTTCCATGTCTTCGACGATATCACCCATGATTCCGGGATGTGTGAAGTTTGCGGTCCCCACCTGGATCGCTGAGGCGCCTGCCATGATGAACTCAAGGGCGTCTCTCGCAGATCCTATGCCGCCGATGCCGATGACGGGGATCGAAAGGTTCGACGCCGCTTCCCACACCATCCTGAGGGCTACGGGCCGCACGGCCGGGCCTGAAAGACCGGCGGTGATGTTTTTGAACACCGCCCGCCGTTTTTCGACGTCCACCGCCATGCCGATGAGGGTGTTGATCAAGGACACACCGTCGGCGCCGGCGCGCTGGACGCTTCGTGCCAGGGGTACGATGTCCGTGATGTTCGGCGTGAGCTTTGCGATAATCGGCTTATCCGTGGACTTCTTGACCTTTTTGATAAGGCGCGCCGCCGTGTCCGGGTCCCTCCCGAAGGCGATGCTCCCCTTCTTCACATTGGGACACGAGAGATTCACCTCCAGCGCGCACACCTCCTTTACTCCTCGGAACATCGAGGCGACACGTTGGTAATCGCTCATCGTTTCACCGAAGATGTTGGCGATGATATTCGTGTCGTGCCGTGAGAGTTCGGGGAGGACATCGATGATGAACCTTTCCGCCCCGATATTCTCAAGCCCGATGGAATTGAGGACGCCTGCCGGGGTTTCGCAGATCCTCGGTGGCGGATTCCCCCGTTTCGGGAGGGCCGAGATACCCTTCGTCACCACCGCTCCGATGCGGGAGATATCGAGACTGTCAAGAAGCTCAAGCCCGTACCCCACCGTCCCCGACGCCCCCATGACCCGGTTCTTGAACCGAACACCGAACAGCTCCACAGACATATCAGGTCGGGCGGGGTTCGTCATCTCACAACTCCTCCCACAGGATTGATTGCGCGACGAAGACCGGCCCGTCCGTGCATGTCAGGGCGTATTCACCAGAAGCCTTTGGAACGGCGCAGCCGAGACACAGCCCGACGCCGCAGGCCATTCGCTCTTCGTGGGAAATAAACGCACGGCAGTCTTTCTCTCCCGCCAGGGTCGCCACGGCCCTGAGCATCTCTCGGGGGCCGCATGCAAAGACCACATCAGAGGGGGTCAGCTCATCCTTCAGCACATCAACCACCGTTCCGGCCCGTCCCCTCCCCCCGTCCTCGGTGACAAAGATCGTCTCCACCCCCACATCACTAATGTCCTCATCGATCCCGGAGACATCATTAACCGCCTTTCCGCCGAATATCAGACGGGTTCTCTTCAGTTCCTCGCCTGCCAGAGACTCCGCCACCGACATCATGGGTGCTACACCGATGCCGCCGCCGGCAAGAAAGAGTCTGCCCGATACATCGATCTTGGGAAAGCCGTTTCCCAACGGTCCCTGGACGGTCAGCTCCTCTCCCGGAACGACCCGGGAGAAAAGCTCCGTCCCCCGCCCCACCCGTTTGATCAGAAGCTGAATCGTCCCGTCGACATCTATCGACGATCGATAGCGATACACGCTGAACGGTCGGGAGAGGAGTGGATCGGCTCCCCATACGCCGCGCACCATCACGAATTGGCCGGGGCGACCCGTGGTGAGTCTTTCGCCCCCCGCAAGCGACAGGCGAAACAGCCCCGGCGAAACCTCTTTATTGGATACGACTTTCGCCTTCATACAGGGTCTTATAGATTCGGTAATAGCCGAGGATTCGCTTGACATACGCACGGGTCTCCGAAAAGGGTATATTCTCGATAATCTCGTCCATCTCCATCTCAGGGTCCGCCGTTCGCTTCCACTTTCGGGCGTTACCGGGACCGCCGTTGTATCCGCACAGAGCGTAGACCACCTCACCGTCGAAATCATCCATCAAACCGGACAGATAAAAGACGCCGAACCTGAGGTTCGTCCGATGGTCCAGGAGGTCCTCCTTCTCAAAGTCCTCCAGTCCCATGTTCGCGGCGATCTCTTCACCTGTGGCGGGCATGATCTGCATCAGTCCCACCGCCCCGGCCCAGGAATAGACCCTGGGCTGAAAGAGGCTCTCGGCCCGCATGACCGAGTATATGAGCGCCGGCTCCATGTCGAATTCCGCCGAAAGCAAAAGCACCTCATCCTCATACGCCTTCGGATACTTCATCTGCCAGTAGAGGTCGTTTTCACCGGGAATGTATTCATCCAGGTGGTGGGGGAAGCTTCTGTTGACGATGAGCACCGGCGTGTAGTAATCACCGGAAAACCTGAGAAGACGGGCCACCTCGATGAGCAGCTCAGGATCTCCCGTGGACCGCTCCATAACCAGGGAAAGCTCGCCGGCCGCCTCCTCGTCCCGGTTCATCGCGATCAGATCCAGCGCCTTGGCGAGGTGCGATGTGATACGCTCGTCCGAGGTGAACTCAACCGATCGGTCGAATCCCGCGGTCCAGAAGTTCGGATCGAATTCCTCTTCCCGGGGAGTGATCGTAACGGTGTATCCCATCTTCTCGAGACGCTCTTTTGCTTGATAGCTGTAGTAGGTATACGGGTAATCCTCCACCAGCGTGCGGTATACGGCATACGCCTCCTCATACCGGAAGAGTTCCTCCATGGATCTCGCCCGCCAGTAGATGTACTGGGGGTAGCCGTCTTTTTTTCGATATCGAGCGGCGAGGTTTTCGAAATATTCCAGAGCCAGCTCATACTGCGCTTCCTGGTAGTATATCCAGGCGATGTACCAGGTCACATCCTCTATTCGTTTACTGTGGGAATACGTGGTGAGATATTTCTTGTAATACTTCAGGGCGCGGTCGAAATCACCGATTTCCTCGCACGTTCGAGCGGCGAGGTAGAGGGAGTCGTCCGCAAGAGGACCCTTCGGATTTTTCTCGAACAACTCGATGAAAAGCGATATGGCGGCATCGTCATTTTCCATCTTGTCCTGTGCCTTCGCCCGCCAGTACAGGAGCGTGTCCTCCGGAATGCCGGGATTGTCTTTGGCAAGCCGCTCGAAGAGGGCCGCCGCGCTCTCGTATTTGTGTGCACCGTAGTAACATTTCGCCTTGATGAAGGATATCTCCCCCGCACCCGGAAGGTCCGCCTCCGTGGTGTCAAGGAGCGCCGCCATCTCCTTGATCGCACCGATGCATGAGGTGTAGTAATCTGCGTTATAAAGGGTGTCGATGCGGTTTCTTAAATCCTTCGCGCTCAGGTCTCCTACCCCACCCAGCCTCACCAGACCTGCAAACGCATCGGCGGCCGTATCGTCTCCGGCGTAGTCGATGAAGATGGTTCGGTAAATCTCTATCGCCTCGTTCCTCTCTCCGGACATCTCCAGAAGCAGTCCCTTTTTGAACAACACATCGGGATACAGATCCGACGATGTGTTGTGATCAAGGAAATCATCGTAAATCTCCCGGGCGGTGTCGTATTCCCCCATCCCCGCATGGTAATCGGCCAGTGTCAGGGTCATCTCATCGAACCAGATGCTGTCCGGATGTTCTTCCAGGAGGCGTCTTCCCGAGGCCAGTGCGCCCTCAAAGTTTCCCTGTTTGGAGTAGACGTCGGAAAGGTAAAAGAGCACGTAGTCTTCAAGGATGCCGTATCGAGAAAGACAGTATTCAAGATATCGTTCGGCGGTATCCCACTCATCAACCTGCATCGCAGAGAGCGCCGCGAGATAGGCGAGCTTGTTCGCCTGGGAGGGATCGATTTCATCGAGATTGATATCATCGACCCGGGAGATGACCTCGAGATGTCGGGAGCTGTCCGACAGGGAGAGGATCGAAATGATTGCATCGCCGGGACTGAAGCGCGAGATCTCCGTGACGCAGGAAAACTGGAAGACAAACAGCACCCACATCAAAACCAGGATGACGACGATATAGCGAAGTTTTTTTGTTTTCATATGCCTGAAAGTTCCCGGCGAAACGTATTGACGGACGTATGCGCGTGCCTGATCGGTTCCGGAAGTCGATATTTCCCGACGGCGGACAAGACCAGGTCCACTGCGCCCATGCAGTCGAGCCGGTGCCCGGGGGAGACGAACACCGGCTTTACCCCCGTTCTCGTCCTGAGAACCGCACCGACTTTTTTCTCTTCATACATGAGGGGAGTGATGCTCCCCTTCTCCCATCCCACGGGCCCGTGCTCCCCCACGAGCCGTGATTTGGCGCATCCGGCGCTGGGAAGATCGAGTATGAGTCCCAGGTGGGCCGCGAGTCCCAGTCCTCTGGGGTGCGCGATGCCTTGTCCGTCAAAAATCACGACATCGGGCGTGACCGTGAGCTTTTCGAAGGCACCGAGCACCACCGGCCCCTCCCGAAACGTGAGAAGGCCCGGAATGTAGGGGAACGTGACACATCCGTGATGGTGCACCTTCTCGACGATCGCGCCCGTGTGGAGATCCATCACCACGACGGAGGCGAAGAAAACGTCATCCCCCCTATTGTACGACACATCGGCCCCGGCGACAAGCGTGAAAGAAGAATTTCCGCCCGTCAATATCAGCCTGCCGCGAAGATGCTCCTGTATACTTCTCGCGGTCTGATAATCGACGTCCCAAGAGTGCAGAGATTCAATCTTCAAGGTCGAATATCACCTCGTCGTCTCTGTGCGCGCCCAGGATAAAAGCCGCGCTCGATTGTGAACATGCGATCTCCACGAATCCGCTGCTCCCGACGAGGGCCAGGGGCTCTCCCGGATCTCCGTCCATGTAGGTGATGGAGATGCCCGGTATGGACACATTTTTCAGCTTCACCTTTGTAACGCGGGCCCTTTCATCGTCCGTCAGACGGACGTTTGTGATTAGGTTTCCGAAACGATCTGTGTGGATGACAGCGCCGACGATGCGGGAAGCACTGTGAATCTCCGGATGTGGAAAATCGAGCATCAGCACATCGTCGATTTTCCCCCCCAGGTCTTCCGGATTCACCCCCCGGCAGAGATGTGCCGCCGCCGGGGCGAATACATCGCGACCGTGAAAGGTCGTCGAGGGTTGCGGGAGGAGATATTCGTCGTTGGTGATCGAGACCGAGAATCGAATCCCGTCATCCAGAGCCGCCCAGGTGAGGATGCCGTTATCCGGGCCGACGAAGAGGTGGCGGTTCGTCGCGATCACCAGTGCCCTCCTTTCGGTGCCCACACCAGGATCGACGACCGCCAGGTGCACCGTCCCGGGGGGAAAGTAGCGGTACGCACACAAAAGCATGAACGAACCCGATCGGACATCCTGGGGGGGAACCTCATGGGTCAGGTCGATGGTTCGGGCGGCCGGATGTATCCCGTGGATGACCCCCTTCATCACGCCGACGAACGGGTCTTTGATGCCGAAATCGGTGAGCATGGTGATTAGCTGTGGTGCGCCACAGTCTGTGCCTGTATCTTTTTTGTTCATTGCACTACCGGGTGATTGTTACATACCACAGCTTTTATCACACAGTCAAGGTCGCCGTGAATCCTTTCGGCTTGCAAATCCCTCCCGTTGTCGTATAATTGACTTCATGAACGGCGATCCGGAAAGACGCATCCACCAGCTCAGGGATGAGATAAACTTTCATAACGATCGATACTATCGGGACGACAATCCCGTCGTCACGGATGCGGAATACGACGCCCTCGTGCGGGAGCTTGTGTCCCTGGAAGATGCATATCCAGAGCTTGTCACCCCCGACTCTCCCACGCAACGGGTCGGTGCGAAGCCTCTGGAATCATTCCGGGAGGCGCCCCACCGCATCCCAATGTTGAGCCTCTCCAATGTCAATTCGTCCGAGGAATTTCTTGAATTCCATCAGCGGGTGAGGAAATCCCTCGATGCCGACGGCCCCGTCACGTTTGTCGTCGAGCCGAAGATGGACGGCGTTGCGGTGGAGCTGGTCTATGAGAACGGCGTCTTTACGGTCGGCTCCACCCGGGGGGACGGCCAGGTGGGCGAGGATATCACCCAGAACCTGAAGACGATACATCAGATACCCCTTCGTATTACGGACGATAAATTGCCTCTTCCAATGCTCCTGGAGGTCAGGGGCGAGGTCTATATGCCGACGGAACGGTTCCGAAAGCTGAACGAAAACAGGGACGAGAACGGGGAGCCGCCCTTCGCCAACCCGAGAAACGCCGCTGCGGGGTCGCTCCGCCAGCTCGACAGCAGCATCACCGCACAACGACCCCTTCGGCTCTTCTGCTACGGAGTCGGCACGGTGGAGGGGAGAGAGTTCGACACACATCGGGAGATACTCGATGCATTGAATGGCTGGGGCTTTCCGGTCAATGACATGATCGAGGCGCTCTCAGACCCCGAGGACGTGGTGGGGTATCACCGGAGACTGGAAGAGATGCGGGACGACCTCCCATACGAGATCGACGGGGTGGTCGTGAAGGTGGATAACCTCTCCTTCCAGCGAGTGCTCGGTGAAACGTCCCGGTCGCCCCGGTGGGCGACGGCATATAAATTCAAGAGCCGCCGGGAAGAGACGGTTATACAGGACATCGTCGTCAACGTGGGACGAACCGGCACACTCACGCCGACGGCCGTCCTTAAACCCGTCAACGTGGGCGGCGTGACGGTCAGCCGGGCGTCGCTCCACAACCAGGACGAGATCGACAAGAAGGACATCAGAATAGGCGATACCGTGGTGGTGGAGCGTGCCGGCGACGTCATCCCCTACGTGGTGCGCTCTGTGCCGGAAAAACGAAACGGCACGGAAAAACCCTTTCACATCCCGGATGAATGCCCCGTGTGCGGCGGTGATGTGATTCGGCTTCCCGGAGAGTCGGCGTACCGTTGTGTCAATGTGTCGTGTCCCGCCCGCCTGAAGGAGAGCGTGTTTCACTTCGCATCGAAACGTTCCATGAACATCGACGGCCTGGGGGAGAAGCTCATCGATCAGGTCGTCGAGCGGGGATTGGTGAGGGACTTCTCAGATCTCTATCGCATGACGAAAGATGACTGGGCGTCCCTTGACCGCATGGCGGAGAAATCCGCCGCCAATATCGTCTCGGCCCTGGAACAATCGAAACACGTCACCCTCTCCCGGTTCATCCACGCCCTGGGAATCCGCCTGGTGGGGGAGCACACGGCCGACATTCTGGCCAGGCAGTTTTCCACCCTGAACCGGTTGATGGCGGCAACTGAAGACGAGCTGTTGGCGATCCACGAGATCGGCCCCGAGGTGGCGAAAAGCGTCGTCGGCTTTTTTTCTGAGGATAAAAACAGGGACCTCATCGATAAGCTCATCAAACAAGGCCTCACCCCGCAGTCGCCCGAGTCACGGACGGCGGGCGCCCTTTCCGGCAAGACCTTCGTCGTCACCGGTACCCTGTCGTCATTCAGCCGGGACGAGGCACAAGAAAAGATACGAGAGCTCGGCGGTCGAACGACGTCGGCGGTGAGCAAAAACACGGACTACGTGGTCTATGGGGAGAATCCGGGATCCAAGCTTGATAAAGCGAAAGAGCTTGGTATCACACTCCTTTCCGAGGATGAGTTTACTTTGTTCATCAAGGAGGAAACCGATTGAGCATGGTACGAGCACATCTGATTGTCGCAGGGCGGGTACAGGGGGTCTTTTTCCGCCACAATACGAACAATGAAGCGAACCGCCTGGGGCTGACCGGGTGGGTCAGGAACCTCTCGTCGGGGGATGTTGAGGTGGTCGCCGAGGGTGAGCGGAGCGTTGTGGAAGAGCTCATCTCGTGGTGTCACACGGGGCCCCCCATGTCCCGGGTCGATAATGTTTCGATCGAATGGGAGACATATACCGGTGAATTCTCGGGATTCAATGTCACCTACTGACATGAAAGAAGCACGCTATTACGTGAAGCGGGACAAGAACCGGGTCGACTGCGGCCTGTGTCCCCATGAATGCACCATCGCAGATGGCAAACGGGGCGTATGCGGGGTTCGGGAGAATAGAAACGGCGCCCTTTTCGCCCTCACCTACGGGCGCGTTGCGTCGGCCCAGATGGACCCGATAGAAAAGAAGCCGCTCTATCATTATTTTCCCGGCTCGTCGATCCTCTCTTTGGGGAGCGTCGGGTGCAATTTCGCCTGCGGCTTCTGTCAGAACTGGTCTCTGGTCACATCCCCCGTACCCCGCACGACATGCACGGCGACCGATGTTGTGGAGCTTGCCCGAAAACATGCGTCCATCGGTGTGGCGTATACCTATAACGAGCCGTTTATCTGGCATGAGTTCCTGATGGATGCGGGAATTGCGGTGAAGGAGGCGGGGTTCTCCAACGTCCTGGTGACAAACGGTTTTATCAATCCCGAACCGCTCTCTGAGATTCTTCCGATCATCGACGCCATGAATATCGACCTCAAGTCGATGGATGATGAGTTCTACAAGACACACTGTAGGGGACGGCTTGAGCCGGTACTCGATACCATCCGTACGGCGTCGAAAGCGTGCCTTGTGGAGGTGACGAACCTCATCATACCCGGTCATAATGACACCGACGAACACTTTATTAAACTGACCGATTTTATCGCCGATACGGACCCTGACATTCCCCTGCACCTCTCCCGGTATTTTCCCCATCGCTCCTTTGCAGCACCCCCTACCCCGGAAGAGACGATGATGCGCGCCTATTCCATCGCCCGAGAGAAGCTCAACTACGTGTACGTCGGTAATATGCGTGCCGTTGAGGGACAAGATTCAATCTGCCCGCACTGCAAATCGATACTGGTGAAACGGAGCGGATACTCCACACACATCACGGGTATCGACGGGAGCCGCTGCTCCTCGTGCGGAGCCGATGTTCACTTTATAACGGAAGGTTGATTATGAAAAAACTCTTCCTGGTTTCATGTCTCATGTTTTCTTGCGCCGCTTTTTTTTATTTTGGCTGTGCGCCATACATGGAGCAAACCGGAAAAATAGACTTCATGCCTCGTTTCACCGAAGTCGAAACGCCCATGAATTTTGATTTTGAGGGTCATACCGTCGTCTATGACATGCTGGGGAATGATGTCAAAATACGATATCTCGATGATACCGATATCGATCTGTTTTTTATGAAACACGATCTCTCTAACCCGTTTCTTTCCGCCCCGGAGATGAGGGACGCCTTCAATCTGTTTCTTGTGACTTTCGTGAATCGTTCCAATGAAGAAATCACGTTCAACCCCGTAAGCTGCGCCATATACGTGGATGGAAGCTACTTCCGCGGCGCACTTGATTACGCAGAAGTCGTTGTCGGATTTCGTCGACTCGCCCCGGAGGCTGATGCAACATCATTCAAAAAGAGCATGTTCAGCGCGGCCCTGGATATAGAACCAGGCACCAGTATCGAAGGACTCCTCGTATTTCCGAGCATGCCAAGAAAAACAAAGCATATCGTTGTCATGGTCAAAGGCATCATCTTCTCAGGGACGTCATATTCGATCCCGTTTGAATTTGTCGGTAAATAAAGTATGATGTTGACAATGAACTATCCCGGTGGTTATTATAAGGATAAGAAAAGAGCAATAATAATACATTTTATATGGGGGATTTACTATGATTTCTGAAAAACTGGTCAATTTGATAGAGAGCAACGCCGATATTCTCACAAAACACTGGATGGGAGACGTGAGGGAAAATCCCTCCACACCCACCTATCAGGAATTCGATGAAGAGAAACTCTACGAACGCGCCCATCTCGTGTACAGCCAGTTAAGTCACTGGATATCTCGTTCCACCAGCAAGGACGAAGTGAAAGAATACTACACCCGCCTTGGCCAGGAGCGATTTGAGGAGGGATTCGCCCTTCACGAAGTGGTGAGCGCCCTGGTGCTCCTTAAACGACACCTGTGGCTCTATATCCTCTCCGACGGTCAGCTCTCAACGGCTTTCGAGCTGTATCAGTCACTGGAGCTGAACAATCGGGTGGTTTTGTTTTTTGACCGGGCCATCTATTACACCATCATCGGATACGAAGAGGCGGTTCGTCAAAAGGTCAAGAACGACAAAAAGCTGTACAAGACCATTTTCGGCAAGTTCTTGGATACCCTCAAGAAACAGGAATCGAAATAACAAACCCCGAGATACAATCCGGGACGTTTGAAAACATCGAAGGCTTTTAACATTTCCGCCTCACAGAGGGGTGATATATGCCCGTTGATAAGCCAGCTGATAAAATTAAAGAGATCAAGAGGCTGATGCATGATCTCAAGGAGAATGATGGGGTGGAGTCTGTTATCGCCATTTCCTTCACGGACAGTAACGGGCGCGGTCGTGTCGAAACGGTGGCCGAAACGATCAGCCTCCCTATGGCGGTTTTTCTCATTGAAATGAGCAGACAGGCGATATTCGAGGGAAAAAGGCATGTCCAGAATCGTGAAGATCAGACCCCCGGCGCCCCCGATCCGACGATTTCGGGAAAGCACTGATTATTTGCGCTTTTCCTTTAAAACACAGGTCGTGAGATAGAAAACGGGCGAAAGCCCGTTTTCATTTGTATCTATATATACCATCGAGAGAGATATCCGATTACCCGCATGCGGCCTCGATTTTCGAGTTCCATGCGGGGTATGTTTTGTGGGTGTATCCCTTCCTTTTCTCCAAAACGAAGGCTGAACCCCTATTTAATCTTTTCTCTCTCTCACATCAACAATCATTCTATAGGCGCGGGATTTTCGTACGCCGGTTTCTTTTGACAACATCGCTGCAATGGTGCCGGTTTTCGCCTCGGGGTATTTTCTCACAAAATCCTCTGCCCTCCTTTTGATATCTTCGTCGGACAACATGGACATTTTTGGATCGTCTTGGAATCCCGATACCACCAACACAACCTCTCCTTTGAGCGGATCGTGCTCCTGAGAGATGTCGATCAGCTCCCAGGCTGTCCCCCTGAGGCAGGTTTCATGGAGTTTTGTGAGTTCTCTACATAGAGCGACGGGTCTGTCCTGAATATGTTCGGCCATATCCCGCAACGTATTGATCGTCCTTTTGGGTGATTCGAATATGATCGCCGTTCTTCTTTCTCGTGAGAGCTCCTCAAGAATCTCGGTTCGTTTCTTCCCTTTTCTCGGCAAAAATCCGATGAATATAAATTGGTCTGATGAAAATCCCGATTTCGTCAACGCGGCAAGGGCGGACGATGCGCCGGGAATCGGCACGACTGAAATATCGAGCGAAATGCACCGCTCTATGAGGTAGTGCCCCGGGTCGGAAATGCCGGGAGTGCCGGCGTCGCTCACCAGCGCCACATCATGCCCGGCGCAAATAAGACGGATTATCTCGTCCGCTGCGTGAACCCGGTTTTCCTCCCGGTAGCTGATATATGTTGCAGAGATACGGTAGTGCGAAAGGAGTTTCTTCGTATGCGATATCTTCTCCGCAGCGACATACGTCGTCTTGTGTAGAATCTCCACGGCACGTACGGTTATGTCCCCGAGATTGCCGATGGGCGTCGATATGACATATAGAATGCCGTTTTGTGTATCCGAACGTGTATTTTTTTCTTGATTTTTCGCTTTCAATTTTGTATATTACCATGTTGATTTTGAAAATTGGAGGTTGGCATAAATGAGCAGAATATGCGACATATGCGGCAAGGGCGCCATGACCGGGTTTCATGTCAGCCACGCCCACAATAAATCTAAAAGGAAATGGTATCCAAACCTGCAGCCCATGAAAATCAAAGTCGGCGGCAAGGTGAAGCGGGTCAAGGTATGTACCCGCTGTATACGATCAGGAAAAGCGGTTAAGGTGTAAGCAAACGCCGATGCGACTCCACCTGACGGTGTGGG